>JBKJLZ010000241.1:0-5928 GCA_046596705.1 Sphingorhabdus sp.
TGTTTGTGACAAGCTGTCCAATCCATCAGGCGTTTTATCGGACACTGCACGAGAATGTATAGGGGCGATTGAATGCGATGGACGCAAGGCTGAGCTGAGCCGTTCGTAATCTCACAATTCCGCGAAAATGGTGCACCCGACTGGATTCGAACCAGTGGCCTTCGCCTTCGGAGGGCGACACTCTATCCAGCTGAGCTACGGGTGCTTGCGCGCTGTCTACGAGGAAATCACGCTGGTGTGAAGTGGTTTTGCCGATATGCAAGTAGCTCGATAAAATATGGAAATATCGGCAGCATAATCAGTCATTATTCCCTGTGGTGCTCATTGCACGGAATGCAGGATTTTCGTGCGTGCACTTGTAATATTATGACGCATGGCGCAGGGCGTTGCTGGATTTTGGAGTCAGAACATGCGGCAAATAGACCATTTCATCAGCGGCGCGGCAAGTGCTCCGGCGACGCGTTTCGGCGACGTGTTCGATCCGAATAGTGGCGGAATACAGGCAAGGGTGCCTTTAGGCGATGCGGCGGTGCTCGAACGTGCGGTGCAAGCGGCGCTTGCGGCGCAACCGGCGTGGGCCGCGACCAATCCGCAGCGACGTGCACGCGTCATGTTCGAATTCAAGCGCTTAGTTGAGAGCAATATGGATTCGTTGGCGCATATACTGTCGAGCGAGCATGGCAAGGTCATTGCCGATTCGAAAGGCGATATTCAACGCGGCCTTGAAGTCATCGAGTTCTGCTGCGGCATCCCGCACGTATTGAAAGGCGAATATACGCAAGGAGCCGGACCGGGTATCGACGTCTATTCGATGCGGCAACCTTTGGGCATCGGTGCCGGCATCACCCCTTTCAACTTTCCGGCGATGATTCCGCTCTGGATGTCAGGCGTGGCGATTGCCACCGGCAACGCGTTCATCATCAAGCCCAGCGAACGCGACCCAAGTGTTCCGGTGCGGCTGGCCGAACTTTTCATCGAGGCCGGGTTGCCTGAGGGCATCTGCCAAGTTGTTCACGGCGACAAGGAAATGGTCGATGCGATCCTCGACCATCCCGAGATTGCAGCGGTCAGTTTTGTAGGCTCGTCCGACATCGCGCATTATGTCTACAACCGCGGTGTTGCGGCGGGCAAACGCGTGCAAGCAATGGGCGGGGCGAAAAACCATGGCATTGTCATGCCCGACGCCGATCTTGACCAAGTGGTCAATGACTTGAGCGGTGCGGCGTTCGGATCGGCTGGCGAACGCTGTATGGCGCTGCCTGTCGTGGTACCTGTAGGCGAAGACACCGCCAACCGCCTGCGCGAGAAGCTAATCCCGGCGATAGCTGCGCTGCGGGTGGGGGTATCGACCGATGCCGAGGCGCATTACGGCCCGGTAGTGACCGCCGCTCACAAAGCAAAGGTCGAGGGCTGGATCCAGACCGGCGTGGACGAAGGCGCTGAACTGGTCGTCGATGGCCGCGGGTTTACGCTCCAAGGCCATGAAGACGGATTTTTCGTCGGACCGACATTATTCGACCACGTCACAACCGACATGCAAGCTTACAAAGAAGAGATATTCGGCCCGGTCCTGCAAATGGTCCGCGCTGCAAACTTTGAAGAAGCCCTAGCGCTGCCGTCGAAGCATCAATATGGCAATGGTGTGGCGATCTTTACCCGCAACGGCCACGCTGCGCGCGAGTTTGCTGCCCGGGTCAATGTTGGAATGGTAGGTATCAACGTGCCGATACCGGTACCTGTTGCCTATCACAGCTTTGGCGGCTGGAAACGCTCGGCCTTTGGTGACACCAACCAACACGGCATGGAAGGCGTCAAGTTCTGGACTAAGGTAAAGACTATTACGCAGCGCTGGCCCGATGGCGGTGTCGGAGATGCCGCCAACGCCTTCATTATTCCAACAATGGGCTAAAGTGGAACTTGTGCCCACGCCCCGTGTTATTGCAGCTAACAAATGGGGTTTGGTCGCGGTGAAAAATTTGATGTTGCTTTTTGTCTTCGCATGCCTTGCTGCGTGCGGAGCAAATGATACTGACGAAGATAATCCGGCGAGCGGCAGCGTTGCACTTCCACCTGATGCCCCACTTGAAATTGCAATCAACCAGTTCCCAGGGGGCTATCAAGGGCGTTGGGGGGCAAGCGCTGCGAATTGCGCTGACGAAAACGACGAACAGATGATGTCGCTTCAAGGCAAGCTGGTGAGATTCCAGGAATCCATTGGTACGATGACCGCTGGCAAACGTACAACGTCACGGACGATGGAGGCGGACTTCGAGTTTCTTGCCGACGGGGAAAAGTGGAACAAATCGATTGCTTTCGAGCTGAGCACTGACGGCAAAAGCTTGACGAGGAAAGACAAGGAGGACGGGACATCCTATGAGTATGTCCAGTGTCCCAAGCTAATGGCTGGATAAGTCAAAATCGCGATGCTACGGCGGCGCCATGCATAATCAATTCGATTTAACTGAAGATCAGTTCGCGATCCAGGACATGGCGCGCAAATTCACCGCAGATGCCATAACTCCGAATGCGGCGGAATGGGACGAGAAGCATTACTTCCCGCGCGAAACCATCAAGGCGGCGGCTGAACTGGGCTTTGCTTCGATCTATGTTTCCGAGGAATCGGGCGGTATCGGCCTTGGAAGGCTGGAGGCGGCACTTATCATGGAGGCGATGGCTTATGGCTGTCCGGCAACCAGTGCTTTCATCTCGATCCACAATATGGCCGCCTGGATGATCGACTGTTTCGGTTCGGACACGGTCAAATCCAAGTATCTGCCTAATTTGGTGGGCATGCAAAAAATCGCAGGTTATTGTCTCACCGAGCCTGGCAGCGGGTCGGACGCGGCGGCGCTGAAAACCACCGCACGGCTTGAAGGCGACTATTATGTGGTCAACGGTACCAAGCAGTTCATTTCGGGTGGTGGCGTAAATGATATTTATGTGACGATGGTTCGCACCGGGGTGGACGGGCCGAAGGGCATTAGCTGCCTAGTGATTGAGAAGGGCATGGAGGGTGTCAGTTTTGGCATTCCCGAGCGTAAGCTTGGCTGGAATGCTTCGCCCACGGCGCAGGTCATATTCGACAATGTGAAAGTGCCGGTCGAGAACCGAGTTGGTGCCGAGGGCGACGGCTTCCGATTTGCAATGGCGGGGCTTGATGGCGGGCGGTTGAACATCGGCGCATGTTCGCTGGGCGGCGCGCAACGCTGCCTCGACGAGGCGATTAGATATACCAAGGAGCGCCAGCAATTCGGTCGGCCCGTTGCCGATTTCCAGAATACGCAGTTCATGCTCGCCGACATGGCGACCGATCTCGAATCTGCGCGCGCATTACTCTATATGGCGGCAGCCAAGGTCACCGCCAATGCGCCCGACAAATCGCGTTTCTCGGCCATGGCAAAGCGGTTGGCGACCGATAACGGTAGCTCGATCGTTGATCGCGCTCTGCAGCTGCATGGCGGCTATGGCTATTTGAAGGATTATCCGATCGAGCGTTTCTGGCGCGACCTGCGCGTCCATTCAATTCTCGAAGGTACCAATCAAGTGATGCGAATGATCATTGGCCGTGATTTGCTGCGCCAATGACGCATGATGTGATAACCCGGATTGAGGGCCATGCAGGGATCATCAGTCTGAACCGACCAGCCGCGCTTCACGCGCTGACGTTGGACATGGTCGGCGCCATGACAGAGACACTCCTTGAGTGGAAAAAGTCAGCGAATGTGAAATGCGTGATCATCGACCATGCCGAGGGCCGCGGATTTTGCGCAGGCGGCGATATCTCGTTTTTGCGGGATTCAGCGCTCAAAGATGGCAAGGCGGGGCGGCAGTTCTTTCATGATGAGTATCAGCTCAACCACCTGCTCTTTACCTACGACAAACCAGTTGTCGCGTTCATGGATGGCATCTGCATGGGTGGCGGCGTGGGCATATCGCAACCAGCGAAGTTCCGGGTCGCGACCGAAAACACCCGTTTTGCCATGCCCGAAACCGGTATCGGCCTGTTCCCAGATGTCGGCGGCGGCTGGTATTTGTCACGGCTTGAAGGACGGGTCGGGCAGTTCTTTGCGCTGACCGGTGCGCGTATCGCCGGCCCGGGCTGCCTCGCGCTTGGCCTCGCCACGCATTATCTCCCTTCCGAAGCGTTGGCAGACGCCAAAGCGCGGATAGCAGCTGAAGATGTCGAGCGTATCGACGGCATCCTGGGCACGTTGTCGGTAACCGCGCCGCCGTCGAAAATCGTCGAGACCTTGTTCGACATCAACCGCCATTTCGCCTCCGACCGATATGAGGAAATCCTTGCGAGCCTTGAGGGCGACGACAGCGATTGGGCGATGCGTGAACTGGCGACCCTCCGCGGCAAGAGCCCGCAAACATGCAAAGTCGCGCTGCGCCAGCTGGCGACTAGCGCGAGTCTGACTGATTTTGCCGAAAATATGGCGATGGAATATCGCATCGCGTCACGTGTTTTATTGCGCCCCGACTTTGCCGAGGGCGTACGCGCGGTCATTGTCGATAAGGACAATAAGCCAATATGGGATCCGGCAACACCGGAGGCGGTGACTGAGGAATTGCTCGACAGCATCTTCGCGCCGCTGCCAGCAATTGAAGAATGGAAGCCGATATGACATATGAGACAATATTGGTCGAACAACGTGGCGCGGTCACGCTTATGACCCTTAACCGGCCGCAGGCGCTGAACGCGCTAAACAGTCAGGTGCTCGCCGATCTTATCGACGCCTTTGCCGCGTTCGACGCCGATGACAGCCAGCGCTGCGCGGTTTTGACCGGATCCGAAAAGGCGTTTGCAGCAGGCGCCGATATCAAGGAAATGCAGTCGCAAAGCTTCGCCGAGATGTACGGCGGTAATTTTTTCGCCGGTTACGACCGGATCACTGCGACACGCAAACCCTGGATTGCGGCTGTGAACGGCTTTGCTTTGGGCGGCGGATGTGAAGTTGCCATGATGGCTGATTTCATCATTGCGGGTGACAATGCCAAATTCGGCCAGCCCGAGATCAAGCTTGCGGTCACCCCCGGCATGGGCGGATCGCAGCGGCTGACCCGCGCCATCGGTAAGGCGAAGGCTATGGAAATGTGCCTGACGGGGCGGATGATGGATGCAGCCGAAGCCGAGCGCTCGGGGCTGGTAGCGCGGGTAGTGCCAACGGCTGACCTCGTGGAAGAGGCGGTCAAGACCGCTGCAGCTATCGCCGGTATGGCCCCGCTCGCGACGATTGCCACCAAGGAAATGGTCAACGCAGCGTTCGAGACGAACCTGCAGCAAGGCGTGGTCTTCGAGCGCCGCTTGTTCCACGGGCTGTTCGGCAGCGCGGATCAGAAGGAAGGCATGGCCGCATTTGTCGAGAAACGCCCGGGTAATTGGACGGGCAAGTGATCGATGGCACGCGGCGTATCATCTAAGGCGATTAAGGTAGCCGCAGCGTTAGTTGTGCTGCACTTTTTGGCCGCGTGGTATGTCTGGTCTACAAATATGTCATATGATCAAGGTGACCTTTTAGGCCTGTTATGGTGGTTGGTAGCGTTTTGGATATTACCGGTTTTTGCAGTACTTATCATGCTCTTAAATATCTTTGTGCGTCGGCTGACAAACTACCCTGACAAAGGATTCGAAGAATGAAAATCGCATTTATCGGCCTCGGGAATATGGGCGGCGGGATGTCGGCGAATCTGGTCAAGGCGGGGCATGTCGTTCATGCCTTCGATCTGGCCGAAGCGGCGCTCATAGCGGCTGACGCCACTGGCTGCCAGACTTTCGGCAATGTGCGTGGGGCGGTTGCCGGTGTCGATGCGGTGGTATCGATGTTGCCTAATGGCAAGATTGTCGAAGGCGTTTATGAGGATGACGTCGTCGGTCACGCGCCAACCGAAGCAATTTTGATCGACTGCTCGACAATCGACGTCGCG
>JBKJLZ010000235.1:0-10512 GCA_046596705.1 Sphingorhabdus sp.
CCCACAACCTCCGCCGACAACAGCGCTCGGCGCCCTGCTTGGCCATATCACCGGTGATGCCAATGCGGAGAATTATCAGCCAATGAATGTCAATTTCGGCCTGTTTGCGCCGCTTGAGGAAAAGGTTCACAAAAAATCGCGAAAGGCGGCAATGACGTCCCGTGCGCGTTTGGATCTGGCCGAATGGATGTCAGTTTACCACGTTGCGGCCTAGCAACGACATTCAGGCCGCGCCGCTTTTTTGGGCCGGGTGGAAGCAAATTCCTTACGTGTAAGCAACTTGTCACGGTTGACGTCAGCACCAGCAAACCGTTCCGCAGTCGCCGCTGCCCATTCCTCAAAAGACAGCAAGTTATTTTCGTCCTTGTCCAACGATTTGAACGCTTTGGTTCGGCTTCCCATCATTTCCAGTCGTGAGATAATCTCATCGCGGTTACGGTCATAGCGGTTGAACCGTTGCTCCTCCCGGCTCGTTTTAGGCGCTTCGGGAGGGATCGGCGGTGCATCGCCGAAGGCCGGAGCATTGGTAGCTGCTTCAGGCAGCCCCTCTGCCAAAGCCGGTGGCGGCGGCATCGCCGGAATTTCGTTTTCCGCCCGACCCTGCCACATCCACAGACCGGCGCTGGCTAGCAGTAACGCCGCAACCGCACCGCCAAGGAACCGCTTCATATCATTGCCCTTTTTGTCGACGAACTCCGCTGACTTGTGGCCCTAACGCTACCGCCCCGTCAAGGCGTGCCAGGTCATCCTGAACGCAGTCGGTTCAGTCGCAGCTACTGCAAGTATCGTTAGCGGTCGCAAGCTTCGCGATTTTGGCATACTTTTAATATCCGGTGCCGTGTTTGCGGCAACGCGCACACCAAATTTTAGTCGCAGATCCTGGGTTGCCCACTGTTCGCCGATATCCTTCACATTAGAATCATCGCCGATCCACCCAGCATATGTGCCGAATACCGCAGCACCCCTGGCATTTTCGAATTGGGATAAAATTTCAGCCGACCATTGCTCTTCCGCCAGCAAAAATTCCCAGGCATCGAGCAGCTGCTGCATTGCTTCAATCAGCGATTTATTATCGATTTCATTAAGTTCGATCAACAGCGGCTCGCCCTTTGGGCGGTCAACCACGGCTGCCGCGATGGCGTCATGCCACCACGCAATCTTCATCTGCGCAATCATCGGCTCATTGCTGCGGCCGACAACGCCTGCAATCCGCTCGTCAAACCGCAGAATCAGTGAAAAGGGCAACCGCAAATCCGCCCGAGCATAAGCAATTGCCAAACGGGCGGGAGGTGCGAGTGCTGATTCTTTGGATTTCATTACTCATCTGCAAACGATTTTCCGCTAGGAATCAATTCAAAAGCAAACAGATGAATGCTCACCGTGCCGGAAAGTTAACGCGACTATAACCATCATTTTTTAGCTTTCTGTCACCTTATATCGTTAAGCCAAGCTCTAAGTCTTCGGAGAACTCTTTGATGAGCATGGCATCTAGCGTGGCGAAGGGCATTTCCTTCCTGAAAAAAATCGCGAGCAGCGAAAGCGGAAATGTGTTGATATTGTTCGGTCTTTCGATGCCTCTGCTCATAGGTTTGGCCGGGCTTGGTACTGATACCGTGCAATGGACGCTGATGAAGCAGCAACTTCAGCGGAGCGCCGATTCCGCAGCATTGAACGGCGCATACGCGAAAGCGCAATCGGAAAATGTAAGCGACAATGCAAACCGCGATCTGACCAAGACGCTCGATGGATTTAGCGGCGTAGGTATTACCGTACAAAATGCACCGGCCACGGGCGCCTTCGCCGGGAATGCTCGAGCCGTTCGCGTAGCGCTGACGTACGGAAAAGCGCTTCCGTTTTCCAGCCTATTCTTGTCCAACCCTCCCACCATCAGCGTTGAGGCGGTAGCAGCCGTGCTGAACAATGGCGACTATTGCGTCATTTCGCTCGAAGATACAAACGTTACAGGTATCACTTTTTCAGGCAGTTCAATAGTCGACCTGGGCTGTGGCGTGGCAAGCAACGCGACCGGCACCGACGCTGTGTCTGCCAGTGGCGCAACTAGGGTTTCGGCCACGCCAATTGCAGCTGTGGGTAATGTCCCACCCAGCGGCAATTATCAAACCGGCACGGTTCTCGTTCCCTATTCCATTCCGCAGCGCGACCCATTCGGATCACTGGCCGATCCAACCAGTAGCTTACCCAACCCATGTAGCGGTGGTAATCTCAACATTAAAAGTAATGAAAACCTGACTATCAACCCGGGTTGCTATACAAGTATCAATGTGCAGGGAACGGTAGTGATGAACCCCGGCATCTATTATATTAAAGGCGGTAATTTCAGTACGAATTCTCAGTCCGAAATCACTGCAAACGGTGTGACGATTGTTTTGACAGGTGACGGAACAAATATCGGTCAAGTCGACATGAACGGCGGCGCTAAAATTGTGATGTCTGCACCCACTAGTGGCACGTACAGGGGCGTTCTCTTCTACATGGATCGGGATGCCCCATTCCGTGATAACAAATTCAACGGTGGCGCATCCGGCTCGTTTTTGGGAGCAATCTATATGCCCTCGCAACAAGTGTCGCTGCAAGGCAACTCTACATTTACTACTGACTGCCTGCAGATCGTATCGCGCCGGGTGGTGATGACTGGCAACACGACAATCACCAATGACTGCCCGGTTGGCACAGTTTCAGATAGCTTCGTCGGCACCCAAGTAAGGCTGGTCGGCTAATCAGATGGGTGTCAGCACGATGATCAAGCTTGCCAAACAAATTGGGCGTAATTCCACGGGTACGAGCACAGTGGAATTGGCGCTTATATTGCCGATCGGTATGGGATTGATGCTCGGTGCTGTCGATGCTTCTTTGGGATTTGCCGAACAGCTTCGTGTTGAGGCTGCGGCAGCACGCGCCATCGAACAAATAACAGCATATTCGCGAGTCCAAACGAACTACACGACAAGTAGATCTGAAGCAGCAGCGGCGGCAAATGTAAATGTGTCGGACGTGACGGTGGACAATTGGTTAGAATGCAACAACGTTCGTCAGAGTTCATTTGTCGGAACTTGCCCAAATAATAGCGATCAAATTGCTCGTTTTGTAAGAGTCGAGATCAGCGGAAAGTTTGAACCAGTCATCAATTATGGGCGTTTCCTAACCACCGATGCCAACGGTATTGTTCGCGTTACAGGCGACGCATCCACGAGAATACAGTGATGTTGCTTGCTAAATTTTACCGGAACCGAGACGGCGCTGCCGCGACGGAATTTGCCTTGGCGGTACCTGTTCTGTTGTTGATATTTTACGGAATGGCACAGTTCGGAATAATTCTGCTTGCGAATTCTGGTATCAGACATGGCCTGGACAAAGGGGCGCGAGCAGCCACAGTTTATGTCGGTGCCACTCCAATGACCGATCAACAAATTCGCAATGTCGTAACCAGTAGTTTATATGGCGTCGAAAATGCTACAATATCGCCGCCGACAATAAGTAGAGGCAGCAACAACGGCGTCAATTATGTCGATATTACCATCGCCTACTCCGCGCCCGTGGACTTCATCGTTTATCAATATGGTCCGATAACACTGTCAGAAACCAGAAGAGCCTACTTGCCGTAATAAAATACTGACTAGTTGGTTCTTAATGCCGTCCGACTACTTTCTTCACGCCTGCATAAATCTTATCGGCATTGACTAGCGCCAGTTTCTCCAAATTGGCCGCGTAGGGCATTGGTACGTCCTCGTTGGTCACTCGCATAACCGGCGCATCAAGGTCGTCGAAACCTTCCTCCATGCAGATTGCGATGATTTCGCTGCCGACCGAGCATGTCGGCCAGCCTTCTTCGGCGACAACCAGGCGATTGGTTTTGGCCAGGCTAGCGAGCACCGTAGCTTTATCGAGCGGACGGATGGTGCGCAGGTCGATAACTTCAACCTCTATCCCCTCACCTGCTAACTTCTCGGCAGCTTCCAGCGCCATGCCGACGCCGATCGAGTAGCTGACGATGGTGACATCTCTGCCCTCACGCATGATGCGCGCCTTGCCGATGGGTAACACATGGTCGTCGAGTGCCGGGACTTCGAAGGTGCGGCCGTAGAGCAGTTCATTTTCGAGGAACACGACTGGGTCTTCGCAGCGGATCGCGGCCTTGAGTAAACCCTTGGCATCTGCCGCGTCATAGGGGCAGATGACGATCAAACCGGGGACGCTGGCATACCAGGGCGCATAATTCTGGCTGTGTTGCGCACCGACGCGCGCGGCTGCGCCATTGGGACCGCGGAAGACGATGGGACAACGCATTTGCCCGCCAGACATATAATTGGTCTTCGCCGCCGAGTTAATGATGTGGTCGATGGCCTGCATGGCGAAGTTAAAGGTCATAAATTCAATTATCGGCCGCAAGCCACCCATGGCAGCGCCGGTGCCAATGCCAGCAAAGCCATATTCAGTAATTGGCGTGTCAATAACGCGTTGTGCGCCGAACTCATCGAGAAGACCTTGAGTGACCTTATACGCCCCCTGATACTCAGCAACTTCCTCGCCCATGACAAACACACGCGGGTCGCGGCGCATTTCTTCCGCCATCGCATCGCGCAAAGCTTCGCGCAGAGTAAGCGAGGTCATGGCTGTGCCATCAGGGATGGCCGGATCAGATTTGGCTATAGCAGGCGCGGGTGGAGCAGTTGGCGTAGGCTGTTCATTTTCCGGTGCAACTGACACGTCTGCAGCAACCTTTTTCGCCACGGGAGGCGAAGGTGCGGTCTCCTCATCCTCACCGCTGATCATCGCAATAACCGTGCCGACCTTAACGCCATCGGTGCCTTCAGCTACAAGTATCGAGGTTACCGTCCCTTCATCAATAGCTTCAAACTCCATCGTCGCCTTGTCGGTTTCGATTTCAGCTAGGATATCGCCCGATTTGACTACATCGCCCTCTTTCACAAGCCATTTGGCAAGCGTTCCTTCCTCCATTGTCGGCGAAAGCGCTGGCATTTTAAGTTCAACGGCCATCAATATTGCTCCACCAGCACGTCGGTATATAGTTCAGTTGGGTCGGGCTCGGGTGAGCTCTCAGCGAAATCTGCTGACGCCGCAACAATTGCCCGGATTTCCTTGTCGATGCGTTTGAATTCATCTTCGGTTACACCCATCGCTGCGAGCAATTCTTTTGCCCCATCAATCGGGTCAGAATTATCGCGCACCGATTGCACCTCGTCTCGGCTTCGGTATTTTGCTGGATCTGACATCGAATGGCCGCGATATCGATAGGTTTTCATTTCCAACAGCACTGGCCCCTTGCCGCTGCGAACCCACTCCAAAGCGACCTCGGCGGCACCGCGCACCGCAAGTACGTCCATACCGTCGACTTGAATGCCCGGAATGCGGAAACTTTCACCGCGCCGGTACAACTGATCCTCGGACGACGCACGATTGACGCTGGTGCCCATTGCGTACTGGTTATTCTCAATCACAAAAATGATGGGCAGCTTCCACAACTCGGCCATGTTGAAAGCCTCGTAAACCTGCCCCTGGTTGGCTGCACCGTCACCAAAATAGGCAAGGCAAACGCCGCCATCGTTCGAATATTTATGCCCGAAGGCTAGTCCAGCGCCTAAGCTAACCTGCGCACCAACAATTCCGTGTCCGCCGTAGAATTTGTGTTCGGTCGAAAACATGTGCATCGACCCTCCCTTGCCTTTCGAAATCCCGGCAGCGCGTCCGGTTAATTCGGCCATGATGACGTTGGGATCGATGCCGTAAGCAAGCATATGCCCATGATCGCGGTACCCAGTAATTACGCTGTCCTTACCGGGCGTAAGCGCCGATTGCAGGCCAATCGCGACCGCCTCCTGGCCTATGTATAAATGGCAGAACCCACCGATCAACCCAAGCCCGTAAAGCTGCCCTGCTTTCTCCTCGAACCGCCGGATCAGCAGCATGTCGTGATAAAATTTGAGCAGTTCTTCTTTGCTCGCGTTGTACGACTGAGGCTCTGCTGGACGCACACGATTAGTGAGCGATGCATCCGTCGAAATTGCGGATTTCTTCGGCGGTGCTTTTTTAGCTGGGCTTTTGGCCAAGGGGGAAAATCCTCTGCGTCGATTAGCGGCGGTTATGCTTTTCCGCCTAGTCAATAACATCGCATCTGCAAAGTGCTTTTCCGCTACGAAACACGCAATCTGGCCGACGTCATTTCATCGGTACGACAACCTCGTCAGGCGCGACAACATTTAGGTCCTTGCGCATTAACTCGCCCGCCAGGTCGGGGTCTACATTATCGCGGTCGAGAAGTCGCTGCCGGTTGCGCAGCGCATCGCGTTCCTTCTCCAGCTTAGCCAGTTCTGCGGTCCGTTCGTTCAGCGCAGCTCGGTAATCGGTCCAAGCAATTATGCCCGTCGGCCCTAGTAACGCATATGAAGCGATTGCAAGCAAGGCGAGCAACGCCAAACCGGGGCCGATTACCGACCGGACATATTCAGGGTTTTTGCGCCTTTGAGCCATGGTTCAATTTGCACATATTTCGATGTCGGTTGCAAGGCGCGCCAGGCAATTTTTAATGAAAGATGCTGTGTCCTGCATAAACTGCGGCTGAGCCAAGTTCTTCCTCGATGCGGATCAACTGATTATATTTTGCCAAGCGATCTGAACGCGCAAGACTACCAGTTTTGATCTGGCCACAATTGGTGGCTACAGCCAGGTCGGCAATAGTCGTGTCCTCGGTTTCGCCCGATCGATGTGACATGACTGCTGTGTAAGACGCCCGGTGCGCCATCGAAACGGCGGCCAAAGTTTCGGTCAACGTACCGATTTGGTTGACTTTTACCAACAGCGAGTTGGCAAGACCTTTGCCGATACCCATTGCTAGCCGTTCGGGGTTAGTGACAAACAGATCGTCGCCAACCAATTGCACCTTTTTGCCAATCTTGTCGGTGATCGCCTTCCAACCTTCAAAGTCATCTTCGGCCATGCCGTCTTCGATAGATTTAATCGGGTAGTCAGCACATAAAGCTGCATAATAGTCGACCATTTCCAGAGGCGAAAGCGAAAGCCCCTCCCCGGAAATCTCATATTTACCATTTTTGAAAAACTCGGTTGCTGCCGGATCGAGCGCCAGCACGACGTCCTCGCCAGCCTTGAACCCAGCCTTTTCGATCGACTCCATAATGAAGTCGAGCGCGTCGCGCGTCGAGGCGAGATTGGGTGCAAAGCCGCCTTCGTCGCCGACCGCTGTCGCCAATCCCTTTTCATGCAGGCCTTTTTTCAGCGTGTGAAAAATTTCCGAGCCCCAGCGCACCGCTTCTGCCAGCGTTTCAGCGCCGACTGGCATCACCATGAATTCCTGAAAATCGATCGGATTATCGGCATGTTCACCGCCGTTGATGATGTTCATCATTGGGACCGGCAACACATGTGCGCTGACTCCACCTACATATCGGTAAAGTGGCAGGCCGCGCGCATCGGCGGCAGCCTTGGCGACAGCCAAACTGACGCCTAAAATCGCGTTGGCACCCAAGTTCGCCTTGTTATCGGTGCCGTCCAGATCGATCATTACCGCATCGATATCCTCTTGATCTTCGGCATCGAGATCGATGAGCGCGTCCGATATCTGCCCATTAACAGCATCGACGGCTTGCAACACGCCCTTACCCATGTAGCGCGCTTTATCTCCGTCGCGTTTCTCAACCGCCTCATAAGCTCCGGTAGAAGCGCCCGACGGCACTGCGGCGCGGCCAAAACTGCCATCTTCCAACAGAACATCGACCTCAACCGTCGGGTTGCCACGGCTATCCAGAATTTCGCGAGCGTGGATGTCTAGGATTGCTGTCATGTAATGGCTCCATTCGGCTGGCGTGGGGTGCAACCGCGCCTCTATAGCGGCAAAGAAATTTTGGCAACGATATGACTGCCAATGCGTTTAACAATATTATTAGTGGAATTGCGGTGTTATAGTTGACTAATGCACCTGCTATACAAATATGTAATATTGAGCCAACATCCCATCTAACCCCAAGGAGTATTTCATGGCTGAAAATGAAGCACCAAAACCCGAAGCACCAAAACCTACAGCCCAAACGGCAGCCCAACCGGCAGCCGCGCATTCAAAACCCGTAAAAGCTAAAACTTCGGTGAAGAAAGCAACAACAGCAAAGCCGAAAGTTGCGGCAAAGAAACCGAGTACAGCCAAGCCGTCATCAAACACTGTGGCCAAAGCCTCGCCTGCAAAAGGTAAAACCGACGACATCAAGGCAAAGGTTAAAGTCGATATGAATAATTTTAAGGCAAAGGCCACTGACACTGCTCGTGCCGCAGCGGAAAAAGGCAAGGATCGCGCGACCGAAGCAGTCGCTAGCGTCAGCAAACTCATCCGCGACAGCGCTGCTACAATCGACGAGAATGTCGGTAAGCAATATGGCGACTACGCCCGGAGTGCTGCAACCTCGATCGAGGGCTTTGCCGGTAAGATGGACGCCAAGGATGTGGACGATATCGTCGGCGAAGCGCGTGAATTGGTCCGCAAAAGCCCGGCGGTTGCCATTGGTGCAGCAGCAGCCATCGGCTTCGTACTGGCCCGGTTGGTCCGTTCGGGTCGCGACGACGCTTAAAAAGGCCTACGCACGGCACCGCATAACTTTGTGAATCATCTACGATAGCTTATGGGCCCAAACATGGATAACAAATCGCCCGAGCACGACGATGGTAAGTTGGACGAGGACACGCTTGCTCCTGGAGAGCAAGTGGCACGGGTTCTAGCCGATGTTCGGAAAGTAGTCAGGGCCGAGCTGGATTATTTCTATTCGCGCCTTAGTTACTCCCGCTTTGTAATGCGTTGGGCGTTCCGGTACGGAGCGATTGCAGCTTTCACTTTCGGCGCGGCCGGCATTGCTCTGGTCATGGGTCTTGTACTTACTCTATCGCCCAAAGTTGGGCCGCTTGCCGCGACGCTGATCGTAACCGGTGGCTTTGCATCAGTCGGCGTTGTGGCCGGACTCAATGCTCGCAAATGGTTCCGCAAAGTTTATTTTCCTGAAATCGACGGAGACCAAAATGGACAGCCGTAAAGAACCTAAAGTCACTGAGCGCGGTGTGGTCATTGTCGATGCTACGTTGCGTAAGCATGTTCGCAAAAAGCTGTGGGCCGATTTGGTCGATGCACGCGTTGCTTTAACGCCTCAGGCTCTTTGGCAAAATATGCTGGTGCGGAACAAGGCGAAGGCCAAAAATGTTGTGGTCAATGCCGGGATGGTGGCGCGTGATAATGCGCCAGTGATCGGCGCTGTCGGATTAGGCGTGTTGCTTTTCGTCACCCGCCGCCCGATATCCAGCTGGATTTCGCGGCTGTGGAATATCAGGAAAACAGGACAAACAAAAAATCGATCGGAAAAAACATGAGCAAATTAGGTGAAGGCATCAAGTCGGCGACTGATACTGCCAAAGACGGTATCGCCACTGCAAAAGCGAAAACTGCGCAGACCAGTGCCGCTGCGCGCGAACAGACTTCAAAAGCATATGAATCGGGACGCGAAGCGGCGGCCCCCGGCGTCAATACGTCGAAGGATATCGCGGCAAAAGCGATGATTAAATCTGGCGACTCCATAGACAAAAATCCGCTTGCCATTGTGCTAGGTGGAATTGCAATTGGCGCAATTATCGGTGCGCTAATCCCAAGCACGGAGCGCGAAAAAAAGGTGATGGGGAAAGCCGGGAAAAAGCTGAACAAGAAAGCGAAGAAAATGGCTGAAGCCGCCAAAGCCGCTGGCAAGACCAAGGTTGATAGCCTTGGTCTTAACGGCGACGCAGTTCGCGAGCAATTTCGCACCCTTGTCACCAAGGCCACAGAGGCAGTAATGGCCGCGGGGAAAGCCGCATCGGACGAAGCGCGCAAGAAAAACTAAGGGGCATTTAGTGGCCGAAGCAAAATTGCACATGGTGTTCGGGGGCCGCGTCAAGCATCCGCGTACTCTCGAATTCACCGATCTTGATAATTTGGATATCGTCGGGATGTTTCCAGACTATGCGAGCGCTGAAGAAGCATGGCGCAGCGCCGCCCAGCGTACAGTAGACGATGCTGAAATGAAATATGTCGTAGTGCATTTGCACCGGTTGTTGCAGCCGGACCCCTAGTCCGCGTGATACGACGGTTTCAGTGTCCGGCTACACGGGCGATAACGTCTGAAAACCGGTGCTGATCCAACTCATCGGGTTGTATCAAAAATACGCCATTACCAACGTCGCCGAATGACCAGCCAGGTCCGTCGTCGCTGGCGAGATTGAGCAGGCATAAAGTTGGATCGGTCGGGTCTAGGGGGTCTTGTACCGACGGCGCATGTCCCAGCATTTGTGAATATTTCAAACCGAAGGCATAATCGGTTTCGAGATAGTATCTGAGATAGTCATAGACATAAGGCGCAATCAAATCGGCTTTCTCCGGCTGGCCTGCCCAACTGCGTATAGTCGCGACCGCAGACCTGAAAATAATTTCTCTGCGCGTGTCTTCCTCCAGTTGAA
>JBKJLZ010000076.1:0-6285 GCA_046596705.1 Sphingorhabdus sp.
CATGTGCGGAATTATTGGAATTGTTGGCAAATCGCCTGTCTCTGACCGGCTCGTCGATGGCCTGAAACGCATGGAGTATCGGGGGTATGACAGCGCCGGGGTTTGCACTGTTCACAACAGCCAGCTCGTCCGTCGCCGCGCCGAGGGGAAGCTGGGGAACCTCGTCAACGTCCTAAAATCGGATGACGCCCCCGGCACTATCGGTATCGCGCATACCCGATGGGCGACGCACGGCGCGCCGACGACCAGTAACGCGCACCCGCATGCCACCGGCGAAGTCGCATTGGTTCACAATGGTATCATCGAGAATTTCAAGACGCTGCGCGAAGGGCTGATTGCGCGTGGACGGACGTTCGAAAGCGAAACCGATACCGAGGTTGTAGCTCACCTTGTGAGCGAGCAGGTCGAAGCTGGCCACTCGCCCGCCGAGGCGGTGAAGGCCGTGCTGCCGAGCCTGCGCGGTGCCTTCGCGCTCGCCATCGCGTTCCGCCAGTTTCCCGATTTCCTGATCGGTGCGCGGCTTGGTTCGCCGCTGGTCGTCGGCTATGGTGACGGCGAAACCTATCTCGGTTCGGACGCACTTGCGCTCGCGCCGTTGACTCAGCAGATTGCTTATCTGGAGGAAGGCGATTGGGTCGTCATTGCCGCCGAGGGCGCGCAGATTTTCGATAAGGACAATAACCCCGTCGAGCGAGAGGTGACCACGTCCGGCGTCTCGGCAGCGGCAATCGAGAAGGGCAATTATCGCCATTATATGCAGAAAGAAATCTTCGAGCAGCCAACCGTGGTCGCGCAGACGCTTTCTTCCTACATCCGTCCGCTTGAGCAACAGGTTGCGTTGCCACAGATGGATTTCGATTTGTCCACCATCAACCGAGTGACCATCGTGGCTTGTGGGACCAGCTATTACGCAGGGATGGTTGCCAAATACTGGTTTGAACAATTCGCGCGAGTCCCGGTCGATCTGGATTTCGCATCCGAATTTCGCTACCGTGATCCAGTGCTGGAGGCGGGGGGGCTGGCGCTGTTTATTTCGCAATCCGGCGAAACTGCTGACACGCTGGCTGCACTCCGCCATGCCAAATCGGCCGGTCAGAAAATCGCGGTTGTTGTCAATGTTCCGACTAGCAGCATGGCACGTGAAGCTGACCTTTTGCTCCCAACCCATGCCGGACCTGAGATCGGCGTTGCCTCGACGAAGTCATTTAGCTGCCAACTAGCCGTGCTGGCAGCACTCGCCGCGCATCTGGCGGTGGTGAAAGGAAAGATGACCCGCGCGCAGGAGCAGGAAGTTGTCAAACACCTGACGGAGGCCCCCGCTGCGATCAACGCTGCACTTGCACATGACGAGGACATTGCGGCCATGGCCCATCTGATCGCCCCGGCGCGCGATGTGCTTTATCTGGGTCGTGGGCCGGACTATCCGCTGGCGCTGGAGGGGGCGCTGAAGCTTAAGGAAATCAGCTACATCCATGCCGAGGGCTACGCATCGGGCGAAATGAAACACGGCCCAATCGCGCTGATCGATGAGGCGGTTCCAGTCATCGTGCTGGCCCCATCCGGCCCGCTGTTCGAAAAAACCGTCAGCAACATGCAGGAAGTCCGCGCCCGCGGCGGCAAGGTTGTGTTGATTTCCGACGCCGAAGGCATCGCAGAAGCCGGCGAAGGCTGCCTAGCCACTATTGAAATGCCATCGGTGCACCCGTTAATCGCGCCGTTGGTGTATGCGGTGCCGGTGCAATTGCTGGCCTACCATGTGGCGTGCGCCAAGGGCACAGATGTGGACCAGCCGAGGAATTTGGCGAAGAGCGTGACCGTGGAGTAGTGATGACGTCCGACGTCATTAACAGATAATTATGGCAATTCTGTCGATTGAACTGGTGACAATAATTGATCGCCACACATTGCTGGATGCCTTGCGCGAAGAGATCGGTGTGCTTGACGGCTGGATTGCCGATTTCCGGTTTTTTTCGAACATGTCAGCAATGGTCAGTGCGGTGTTGCCAAGTCGAAATGCGGCTGAATTCGGCAAAAAACTGACAGCAATCGGCTTGAACCTTCCGGTCGAAGCAGTTGAGGCGTTGGGGAAGCAGGCCGAAAAAGACAATAAAACGGACGAATTCTCCTGCGCGCTCAATGTCACCTTCATCCATGGAGATGGCGATTTGCGAGTTGCTTCGCCAGCGGTCCCTGGCTGATTCACCTTTAGCAAGTTGTGCGTTCGGTTTGTGCAAAGCCAAACCCCTTGAAACCCACCCCGCCTTGCGCCATCACGCTTTCGAACGGAGGCCATGCCAGTTGGGATTATTCGACCGCTTCAAATGGCGCAAAGCAGTTCCGCCTCCGCCGCCTGCACTTCCGGCACAGCCTTGGCCGCCTGAGCCATTGTCCCGATCGCCTGACTATGTTCAGTTTGGCCCGGAAGCAATAGACGAAACGCCGGCGTGGATGAAGTATCCAGTCACTCCACCGAAGGGGCATATCATTGTATTTGCTAATGAAAAGGGCGGGGTAGGCAAGTCTACGTCGGCCTTTCACACCTGTATTGCACTGTGTAACGCAGGCGAGCGTGTTGCGGCACTTGATGTCGACTTACGGCAATTGACGTTACACCGGGCGCTGTGGGCCCGGCAGGAGAGTGAACGGGACTTTGGCGTGAAACTGCCCGGACCTGAGCAAATTATGCTCGTTCAACAAAACGAAAATGAGCTGGAAGAAAAATTGCGCATGGCGCGGATCCATCACAGCTTCATCATTATCGATGTCGGTGGACATGATTCACCAATTGCCCGGCGAGCGATTTTCATGGCTGATACCATCGTCACGCCGGTCAACGACAGTTTTATCGATCTCGATATGCTTGGCCGCATCGACCCGCGTACCGGCGAGCTCAAAACGCTGGGTAACTTCGCCCGGTTGGTCGAGCACCTTAAGGAGCCCGGTATGGCTTTGCGGCCGAAGCCGCTCGACTGGGTGGTGATGCAAAACCGTTCACGAAATTTCGCGACGAAGAACGAACGCAAGGTTCTGGACGCGCTGCAAAAAATTGCGCCTGTCGCTGGTTTTCGCGTGATCCCCGGCTTGCGCGAGCGCGTGACCTATCGCGAGTTATTTCCAATGGGACTGACGCTGTTCGATCTCAATGCTATCCCCGAATTGGGCCGGTTGCAGCCCAAGGCGCGTGAGGAAATATGGGCAATGCTGCGCGCGCTCAAGCTGCCAAGCGATGCGCTTAACAAGGCGATAGCGCCTCCCGATGATACCGGGCCTGGGCCGGAAGCTGGCTGAGTGACTGCATGAAGAGGGAGAAAAAGTAATGGGCACAGCATTTGTTATCGCGATGATAGCCGTAGCTATAAGTCTTGGCGTCGTGATTATGGGCGCTCGCGCCAACAGTGCGAAAAAATCGGCTAAGAAAGACGGGGGAGATGGTGGCACGACGACTTCAACCGCAAGCGACAGCAACGATTGTGGTCCGGGCGATGGCGGCAGCTGCGACGGCGGTGGAGGCGGCGATTAAGTGCCAGGCTTTCCACTAGTCAATTTTCTAGCACAGCCTCGACGGTCTCGCCTTCTTGATCGCGCAGCCAATTGTGCGCCTTGGTTGCTGCAACCGCGCCCTGGCCGATTGCGACGGTAATCTGATCTAGCCCCTCGACCACATCGCCTGCGCAAAACAGTCCCGGAATGTTGGTGCCGGACGGCGATGTTGCGTCGACATTACCGCTTTCGTTCAGCGCCAGCGAAATCCCGGCTGCAAGCTCGTTCCGCGGGGTCACACCTAATGCGGGATAGAGCACATCGAAGATAAGCGGGGTGTCTTGGCCTTCGACGTAAATTTGCATGCTGTCAGTCTGCGGCGAATAGCGTGTGATCGGTGCAACGATGGTATGCACACCGGCGGCCGCAAGGTCGGCTCGCTCTTTGGGCGTCAGCTCGGCCTCGTCTTTGGGAAGCAAAGTCACATTATCGGAAAATCGGCGCAGGAATAATGCTTCGCCTGCCCCTGAGATATCGCACCCGACCACCGCGATGCGTTTGCCGCGATACTCATAACCATCGCAAACCGGACAATAGCGCAACACATCGTTGGCAATAGCGGTCTCGTGTAATTCCTCATCGATCGGAATCTGGTTGAGTTTAATGCCAGTCGCCAAAATCAACGCCTGCGCGCGCCATGTCTTGCCAGCTGGGTCGGTCAGGACGAATATGCCGCCCTCTCGGGTAGCAGTGGCGATGGTTGCTTCGACAATTTGCGCGTCATATTTGCTGGCATGGCTGGTCATTCGACCGATGAGTTCGGTTCCGGTTATCCCGTCGTCGAACCCCGGCACATTATATGTTCGCGCGATCCGATTGGCACGGGCCTGCCCATCATGCAGCACAAGCGTACTGCGGCAAAATCGAGCTGCGTAAAGTGCTGCACTCAGGCCAGCGGGACCGGCACCGACAATGGCGATTTCGTAAATCTCTGGACCATTTTCCGGCATATTATTCTCCGTGTCCGGTAAACTGCGCGATCGGCGATAAGTTCGCCTGGATTAGAAAATAATCAAAGCATACCTGCAGATTTCGTAAGGTTAATTCGCAGCAGCGCAAGCGCATGTTACCTATCGCCCTTAGTACCGGTCTGCTAAACTGCGGTGATGAGTACTGCCAAAATCATTATCATCGTCGTGCTGCTGTTCGTTGGCTTTCACCTGCTGCTCTACGGCTATATCAAACGCCGGATAGCGGCTGCGCAACGTCAAAATCACAAGCGTTGATTTGCCGCATACCCCCTATTATACGAAAGCCTTACAACGGCGGTCCCTTTAGCGGGCCGCTTTATTGCTTTTGGAATGCAGTCAAGGAGCCTGTTTATGTCGATTACGCCACTGATGCCCGTCTATCCCCGTTGCGGCTTTCGGCCGGTGCGCGGCGAGGGTGCCTGGCTGATTAGCGAAGATGGCAGCCGTGCGCTGGATTTTGCGGCGGGGATTGCGGTCAATTTGCTCGGCCATGGCCACCCGCATCTGACCAAGGCAATTCAGGATCAGGCCGCGACCTTGATGCACGTATCGAACCTGTACGGCAGCCCGCAAGGTGAGGCCTTTGCCCAGCGCTTGGTCGATACGACCTTCGCCGACACCGTTTTCTTCACCAACTCGGGTGCCGAGGCGGTCGAATGTGCAATTAAGACCGCGCGGTCATACCATCAAAGCCAGGGCAGTGATCGCTTTGAGATCATCACGTTTAAAAATGCCTTTCACGGCCGGACGATGGCAACGATTTCGGCGAGCAATCAGGAAAAAATGCATAAGGGTTTTGCGCCTTTGCTGAATGGTTTCAAATATGTCGATTTCGACGATCTTGAAGGCGCGAAGGCTGCGATTGGCCCTAACACAGCCGGTTTTCTGGTCGAACCGATTCAGGGAGAGGGCGGCGTACGTCCGGCGTCTGACACATTCATGAAGGGGCTACGTGCCCTGGCAGACGAGCATGACTTAATGCTCATCCTCGACGAGGTGCAATGCGGCGTTGCGCGATCGGGCACACTCTACTGCCATGAACAATATGGCATCACGCCTGATATTATGGCGACCGCAAAGGGTCTTGGCGGTGGCTTCCCTGTTGGCGCGTGCCTTGCCACCGAAAAAGCGGCGCGTGGAATGACTCTAGGCACACACGGCTCGACCTATGGTGGCAATCCGTTCGCGATGGCGGCGGGGCAGGCGGTTTGGGACGTTGTCGCCAACGATGAATTTCTGGCACAGGTTCGCTCGACCGGCGACAAACTGCGTTCTGCGCTCGAACAGTTTATCGGCAATTATCCTGAAATGTTCACTGGTGTTCGCGGCAAGGGGCTGATGCTCGGCGTGATGATGACGCATGAAGCGCGCGCATTTGTGGCGCATTTGCGGGACAACCACGGACTGCTGACGGTTGCTGCAGGCGATAACACCTTCCGCGTGCTACCGCCGCTTAATATTGGCGATGCTGAAATCACGGCGTTTATGGAAAAGCTGTCCGCAGGTGCGGCGAGTTATCAAATGCCTGAGGCCGCGTGACTAAGGTTGTCACCCCCGCGCAGGCGGGGGCCCATCACCTGAGGCTGAAATTTGTAGCTCAGGGGATGGATTCCCGCCTTCGCGGGAATGACGAAAAAGGAAAGTGAGCATGACCAGACATTTCCTGAACCTGACCGACGCGGGCGGGAACGCAATCGCCGCTATGCTCGGCGATGCGATGGATCGTAAAGCTGCACGTGTGGGTTGGCCCAAAGGCAAGCCCGATACCGACTTG
>JBKJLZ010000080.1:0-3211 GCA_046596705.1 Sphingorhabdus sp.
AATGATTGCTTCATCGAAATCCACGCGGGCGCTGGCGGCACCGAAAGCCAGGATTGGGCTGAAATGCTCCAACGCATGTATTACCGATGGGCTGAACAGCGTGGATATAAGGTCGAAATGGTCGACTATCAGGCGGGCGATCAGGCAGGGATCAAATCTGCAACGATGCAGATCAAGGGCGAGAATGCGTATGGCTATTCAAAAACCGAAAGCGGCGTCCACCGGCTCGTGCGAATATCACCTTATGACAGTGCCGCCAAACGCCACACCAGTTTTTCCAGCGTTTGGGTCTATCCGGTTATCGACGACAATATCGAGATAGAGATCAACGAGGGCGATTTGAAAATCGATACCTACCGCGCATCTGGTGCGGGTGGTCAGCACGTCAATACGACCGACTCCGCCGTGCGGATTACGCACAAGCCCACGGGCATTGTCGTCGCCAGCCAGAATGACCGGTCACAGCATAAGAACCGAGCAACGGCGATGGGTATGCTGAAGGCGCGGATGTACGAAGCCGAACTGCGCAAACGCGAAGAGGTGGCGTCGGGCGAATATGCGGCAAAGACCGAAATCGGCTGGGGCCATCAGATCCGCAGCTATGTGCTGCAACCCTATCAGATGGTAAAGGACCTTCGCACCGGATTTACGTCACCAACACCAAGCGATGTGCTCGATGGCGACCTAGACAATTTCATTGCAGCAGCGCTGGCCCAACGCGTGACCGGCGAAGCGGTCACGGTTGACGATGTAGATTAAAGATTCTGGCTCACGCTAAGGGCGCAAAGGCGCTAAGATGTTCACATGGACTTCGAGGAAATTGTCACGATCGCGATCGACTGTGGTTTTAGAACGCATAAAGGGCTTGGCCCTGGATTGCTTGAGTCTGCATATCAGGCCGTGTTGGTTGAGTTGCTACGCAGAAAAGGGCTTTCGGTGCAGGAAGAACTGACCATTCCGATTGTCTTTGAAGACATGACAATTGATAGAGGCTTCCGTGCAGATATTGTGGTCGATGGCAAATTGCTCATTGAATTAAAATCCGTCGAGCGCCTTGCTCCGGTTCATGGCAAACAGGTTTTGACTTATTTGCGTTTGGCAAATTTACCACTTGGACTTCTAATGAATTTCGGCGGAGAAACTTTCAAAGAAGGACTTCGTCGAGTTGCAAATGGCTATAACGATAGAGACACGGCTTATCGCCGTTCCTGACAGGTCCGTTAAAATCTTAGCGCCTTAGCGGCCTTAGCGTGAGCAAATTCCTTGCTTAATCGCCAGGCGACGCGGAAGATCCGGCCAGCAACCCGCCGTCCAGATGCACTTCGCTGCCAGTCATGTACGCGGCATCGTCCGACGCTAACATCAAGGCTATCGCTGCGACCTCCTCCACAGTGCCGAACCGCTTCATCGGCGTATCTGCGACCATTGCATCCATCCGCGACTGTCGATCTGGACCGTCACCGATGAGCGCTTCCCACATCGGGGTCAGGATCGCCGCAGGGTGGATCGAGTTGCAACGGATGTTCAGGCCTTGGCCCGCACAATATAACGCAACCGACTTCGTGTGATTGCGGATCGCCGCCTTAGACGACGCATACGCAGCGGCACCGGGAATGCCGACCAGACCGGAGCGAGACGACATATTGATGATCGACCCAGCCCGCTTCGCGCGCATGGCCCTTATCGCATAACGACAACCGAGAAACGTGCCATCGAGATTGACCGCGTGAACGCGGTGCCATTCTTGTAGAGTGGCATGTTCTGGGTCATGGGGTCCAGGGCTGTCTTCGAACCCGGTTATCCCGGCATTGTTTACTACGATGTCTATTGCAGGATGAGCGGATTCCAGGGCAGTCCAACTCTGTTCCGAAGAAACATCAAGCTCAAAAAATACGCCGCCAATTTCTTTCGCAATAGCTTCGCCACATTCGCGGTCAACATCTGCGACGACAACGCTCGCGCCTTCCCGCGCAAAACACCGGGCAATGGCGGCACCAATACCGCGTGCACCGCCCGTAATCAGGGCGGATTTGTTCTGTAATTTAGACATAAGGATTCCATATTTAAGGGTTGGCGCTGCGATCGCAACGCGGGGCCAATTGCGGGTTGCTAATTGGCGGCACTTTTATGTTTACCCTTGAATCACTGGAACCACTCCATCACTATGCTAATATACTAGGCGCGGTACCTGAACGCAGGCAAGTACAAATGGAGAGATAATGTCCGATTGGTACCCTATTCCCGCCGATGCCGCAGCAAACACGCACACCAGCGCCTTTGAATATGATCGATTATATGCGCAAAGCATCGCCGAACCCGATGCGTTTTGGGCGGAGCAGGCCAAGCGCATCGACTGGATGACACCGCCGACCAAGATCGGCAATTGGTCCTACGATCCGGTATCGATTAGATGGTATGAAGATGGTGTTTTGAACCTATGCCACAACGCTGTGGACCGGCACGTGGCGGCTGGCCATGGCGACCGGATTGCCTTTATTTTCGAGCCAGACGACATCGCCAAAAATGCGCGCCTCGTTAGCTACGCCGAATTGCAGACCGAGGTCATTAGAATGGCTAACGCGCTCAAAAAACTTGGCGTGCAAAAGGGTGCTCGAGTCACAATTTATATGCCAATGATAATCGAGGGCGCCGTTGCGATGCTGGCCTGCGCCAGGATTGGCGCGGTTCATAATGTGGTGTTTGGCGGTTTTTCACCCGAAGCATTGGCGGGGCGGATTAAGGACTGCGGCAGCCGCTTTGTTATTTGCACCAACGGCGGCTTGCGCGGGGGCAAGAGCATTCCGTTGAAAGCTAATGTTGATGCTGCGCTTGAAAAGGTCGCAGGCGTCGATGCCGTGCTGGTTATCCGCCATACCGACGACGCAATCAACATGCACGAAGGTCGCGATCATTGGTATCATGAAATCGATGTTGGCACCAAATGTCCCTGCGAGCCGATGAATGCGGAGGACCCGCTATTCATTCTTTATACTTCGGGTTCGACCGGCAGCCCAAAAGGTGTGCTGCACACCACCGGCGGCTATTCGGTGTGGACGGCAAGCACCTTCCATCACGTGTTTGATTATAGGCCTGGCGAGGTTTTTTTCTGTTCTGCCGATATCGGCTGGGTCACCGGGCACAGCTACGTCGTTTACGGCCCCTTACAAAATGGTGCGACCAGCGTAATATTTGAGGGCGTTCCCAACTATCC
>JBKJLZ010000209.1:0-4173 GCA_046596705.1 Sphingorhabdus sp.
CCTGCAACAGCGGCAAAGTCGCTATATCATATAATGCATAGCCCAAATAACCGAGCAGCATTGTCCGCCGCGCTTCGTCGGGAAGCGCTAACAACGCTTCGCACAATATCTTATCAGCGGACAAGTCGGCAGCCACCAGATCGCGCTGATTGGCCAGATGATCGATTAACGCGGCGGGCTTGGTCAGCGCCTGCTGCACCGCTAGAGAAAAATCCACCCCAAGATATTCAGCGGTTTCCAAATCGAGGAACTTGGCAAGACAAAGATAGATCGCATCGCGCATCTTGCCGATGCTTTCATCGGGCATCTCGATGACGTTTTCGACTTCTTCGGCAAGATGTCGCGCCATGAAGCGCAAGCGTCTGATCCTGAACCGAAGATCATGCTCACGAAAAAATTCAACAGTCTGAGGCGTCGCGCCGGTGCCTTTTGAACCCGCCATGGTGTCAAGGCCGCGCGCATGCAAATCGGCCCAGATCGCCGCACGCAAAGAATGGAAATGTTCGGGCGGACCAGCTGGCCAGGCTCGTCTTGCAGTAGCGACGATGTCATCAACTGCACCGGCGAGTTTCAAATGGCCATAAGCCTGATAGCTGAAACCTGCGGCCACAATCGCTTTTTCTTGCGCCGCTTGCCGCCATTTCTGCATCCGCCCGGGCGTGGGCTTTGTCAAAAACCATGTCTTGCCAAGCATCGCCTCGACCGTGCGTTCGACTTCGACCCGCAAGCTGTCGATCACATGACGCATCCGCTTAATCCGATCGGAGCGTCCCGTAATTTTCTCAAGGCTATCACGGATCGGCTGCTCGCGTGGTATATTGGACGTAGCACCTAACAAGGTTGCAAAGAATCCCGGCGGTTTGCGCGGCATGTTGCTCGATCCGTCGGCATTACGCTTGCCGAAGCGGAAGCTGGGTCGGCCTGGTTTGGGGTCGATATAGACAAACCGCCGGTCAACCTCGCGCCGCGCAGGACGGTTGCGCAGCGCCCCGATCGCTTGATTGAACGGAGCATTGGCCAGCACTGATCCATCGATCAGCATAGTATCGTGGGCGACACCAGCGGCAAATTGTTGCGGTAATATCCGTTTTAAGAAGGAGTCACGGCCGGTCCATTCGGTCTTGCGGGCAGCCAGCGTTCTGTCGAGCTCGCGCGCGGAAAATGGCGGGAAGGCCCCTGGAAAACTTGCGGTCGCGCGCCCGGCGAAAACCAGATCGGGCACATCCGCTAAATCGCTACGTTCCCTCGTCGAAAAGTCGATTGTGACGCGGTGTTCGGATTCGACAACTTGCGCAGGACTGTTGAGATTCAAAATCTGGTCATGTCCGTGGAAATCGGTGACAGTAACAAACAAGTCTAGTGGCTGCCCGCCCGGTAAAAGCTTTGGCCCGTTGGTCTTTGCCATCGCGTCCAACGCATCAAGCAGCAAAGTCGACAATACGCCGCCGCCAAAGGGCGGAGCAAACCACCGCGCGCGGACGAAGCGCGACAGTTTGCCCGCGACTTCATCGCGTACTTCGGCGGAAACGGTGCGTTCGATAGCGCCGCCCCGGCGACGTAATATCGCCCAAGCGATCGGGATCGCCCAGAATTTGGTAAAGCGCGAAAGCGGCCTTGCGTCGGAATCGACCAAAATATCGACGTCGCCTTTCTCCAGCCACATCTCGGTAAGAGGTTCTAGCGACTGGCCGGTCACAATGGCTTGTGACAAAAAGATACCGTTGATCCCACCAGCACTTGAACCGGCCACGATGTCGGCGAGTACGCGCAATTTGGTGTCACTGATCCGGACGATGTCGGCTAACAGATTTTGATAAACGGCTTCGCTGCCGGCTCCCGGCGCCGTGCCATCATGAAACGAGCGACTGGCGCGCAACAAATGCCAGATTTCGCGAGTAATGCCATGCATATAGATCGCAAGACTAACGCCACCATAACAGATAAGGGCAAGCCTGAGTTCCTTCTCGCGCATTTCGATAGAGTGGCATTCGCCAAG
Source organism: Sphingorhabdus sp. (assembly GCA_046596705.1). Lineage (GTDB taxonomy): Bacteria > Pseudomonadota > Alphaproteobacteria > Sphingomonadales > Sphingomonadaceae > Sphingorhabdus_B. Next base: position 1,997 of record JBKJLZ010000209.1, read on the forward strand.
GTCGTGTGCAAGCAAAGAAGAATCTTGAGTTCCTCCTTTGTTCTGCTATTCCTCAGGCATGGCAAAGGCGAAAAAACGATATGTCTGTCAGGCCTGCGGGTCAGAAGCAACTCGGTGGCAGGGACAGTGTGCCGATTGCGGTGAGTGGAATACGCTGGCCGAGGAAGCGGGCGCCACGGTATTCGAAATGAAGCACCATCTACGCAGCGGCGGGCGTGATGTGATGTTGCATAGTCTGGACAGCGAAATCAAACTGCCTGATCGCGCCTCGACCGGCATAGCCGAATTCGATCGTGCTTTGGGCGGTGGCTTGGTGGCGGGTTCGGCGACATTGCTCGGCGGCGATCCGGGTATAGGCAAATCCACCTTACTGCTGCAGGCGGCCGCCAATCTCGCGCGGCGCGGGCTGTCAGTCGCCTATATTTCCGGCGAGGAAGCGGTCGATCAGGTGCGACTGCGCGCGCGGCGGCTTGGGCTTGGCGATGCAGCGGTGCAACTGGCGGCGGCAACCTCGGTGCGCGACATATTGACGACCATTGGCAGGGGCGAACCACCTGCGTTGGTTGTCATCGATTCAATCCAGACGATGCACAGCGATTTGATTGAAGGAGCTCCGGGAACCGTCAGCCAGGTACGCGCATCGGCGCAAGAGCTGATCCGCTTTGCCAAGGAACGTGGTTCTGCTGTGATGCTGGTAGGGCATGTGACCAAGGACGGCAGCATCGCAGGGCCGCGTGTGCTCGAACATATGGTGGATACCGTCTTGTCGTTCGAGGGCGAGCGAAGCCACCAATACCGGATCCTGCGCGCTTCGAAGAACCGCTTTGGCGGCACTGACGAAATCGGAGTGTTTGCCATGGCCGAAGAAGGGCTGACCGAGGTCGGTAATCCAAGCGCGCTTTTCCTAACCGATCGTGCTGAACAAGTGACCGGCGCGACCGTGTTTCCGGCGTTGGAGGGCACAAGGCCGGTGTTGGTTGAAATACAGGCGCTGACTGTTCGGCTTTCAAGTGGAGCAACACCTCGACGAGCGGTGGTCGGTTGGGACAGCGGGCGGCTGGCGATGATCCTCGCGGTGTTGGAGGCGCGTTGTGGTCTAAGTTTTTCGACAGCTGAAGTCTATTTGAACATTGCTGGTGGCTACCGGATTTCTGACCCTGCCGCCGATTTGGCTGTGGCAGCGGCTCTGGTGTCGGCGCTGTCCGAACGACCCTTGCCATCCGATGCAGTGTTGTTCGGCGAAGTCGCCTTGTCGGGCGAGATCCGTCCGGTTGCGCATGGCGCACTTCGGCTAAAGGAATCAGCTAAACTAGGTTTCTGCCGGGCCTTGGTGCCGCCGTCGGTCAAGGAACAGTCGGGAATTGCTACTCAGGAGTTCCGAACGCTCGCCAATCTCGTTGACCATATGCTTGGCCGAGGCTAGCTAACGCGGCATGACCGCTCTCGATATTATTGTTCTATTTTTGTTGGGCGGCGGTGCCGTATTCGGCTTCATACGCGGCTTTGTACAAGAGGCGCTGTCGATGATCGCATGGATCATGATAATCGTTGCAGTCCGATTATTGCATGCGCCGGCAACCACGATATTATCGGAAGCGGTTGGCCCTGAGAGCGGTGCGGCAGTATTGGCGTTTCTTGCCATTGTTATCGTCATCTATGCATTAGGTCGCTGGATTGCCAAATCTATCGGTTCAAAGTCACGCAAGTCGATGCTCGGGCCAATCGACCGCGTTCTGGGTTTCGGCTTTGGCGCACTAAAGGGCCTAATTGCCGCAACACTTATATTCCTCCTGCTCGTTATGGGATACGAGACTTTGTTTGGCAGTGACGAGAAACGTCCCGAATGGATGACTAGCTCGCGCACTTATCCGCTACTGAACGCAAGCGGTGACGCGATGTCGGCCTTTGTCAGCGAACGCCGAGATACGGCGGAGGCGGAAGCCGAGGGCGCACCGTAATGTCCGCCACGCTTTATAATCGGGATATTTTAAGGCTGGCAGCGTCTCTTATTCCGGATGACCGGTTGGCCAACGCCGATGGCGCGGCGGAAACTCGCGCCCCTCTGTGCGGAAGCCGGATGCAAGCCGAGGTCTCTTTCACTGCCGACAGTAAGATCAGCGCGCTGGCGCTGCGGGCGTCGGCTTGCGCATTGGGGCAGGCATCGGCGGCAATCTTGC
>JBKJLZ010000276.1:0-2836 GCA_046596705.1 Sphingorhabdus sp.
GCCATCAGGATCGCGCAGATAGGCGCCGTAACTGTTGCCTGGTGCATTCGGGCGCGGCCCCGCCGGACCTTCGCAACTCCCGCCATGTTCAAGACCCGCCGCATACCAGGCATCGACTGCTGCTTTGTCCTGGGCAACAAGTCCAATGGTACCGCCATTAGCGTGAGTCACAGGTTCGCCGTTCGCGGGCATACCGACACCAAGCGCGCCCGAGCCGAATGCGCCATAGAAATGCCGAGGTGCGCCGTCTGGTGCCGCCGATGGCGAATAGCCGAGCGCACCCATCGTCGCATCGTAGAATTTACGGCTTCGTTCAGGGTCGCTACTGCCGAGCAGGACATGAGTGAACATCATATCAGTCCATCCTATTCAACGACGCGGTGAAGCGCACAGAGCTTGTTCCCGTCGGGGTCGCGCAGATAGGCAAGATAGAGTTTCATTCCGCCGCCCTCGCGTACACCTGGAGGATCTTCAATCGCAGTGCCACCATTGGCGATGCCCGCTTCATGCCACGCGTTGGCTTCCTCGGGACTCATCGCAAAGCCGACCGTGCAACCATTGCCGTGAGTCGCAGGCTCGCCGTCGATTGGCGGCGTCACCAGAAACATTGAGCCGTTGTGCATATAGATCAGACGGCCCTTCGGATCTTCCGAACCCGCTCGCCCGCCCATCGCGGCGAAGGTCGCATCGTAGAATTTCTTCGATCTGGCAATGTCGTTACTGCCGACCATCATGTGACTGTACATCGTCCCGCTCCTTTTGTTAGGTTGCAATCTGCTACTTGTTGCGCAGCTATCCCATAGCGTCAATAGACAACGACGCTTCTTATGCTTTCTCCTGCATGCATCAGGTCGAAGCCTTTGTTGATGTCTTCAAGGCTAAGCACATGTGTGATCATCGGGTCGATCTGGATTGTCCCGTCCATGTAGAGATCGACGATTTTGGGCACATCGGTGCGGCCCTTTGCCCCGCCGAACGCGGTACCGCGCCAATTCCGACCGGTCACAAGCTGAAACGGGCGCGTGCTAATTTCCTTACCTGCCTCAGCAACACCGATAATGATTGAAGTGCCCCAACCGCGATGGCAAGCCTCCAGCGCTTGGCGCATGACCGTGGTGTTGCCAGTGCAATCGAACGTATATTCGGCGCCGCCATCGGTCAGCTCGACCAGATGCTGAACAATGTCTCCATCCACTTTGGCTGGATTGACGAAATGGGTCATGCCGAATTTCTTGCCCCATTCTTCACGCGCTGGATTGATATCGACACCAACGATCATGTTAGCGCCTGCCATACGCGCGCCTTGCAACACATTCAGCCCGATACCGCCAAGCCCGAAGACGATGACGTTGTCACCCGGCTGCACCTTTGCGGTATTGGTCACTGCACCGACACCGGTGGTCACCCCACAGCCTATGTAACATGCGCTGTTGAACGGCGCATCTTCTCGAATTTTGGCGACCGCGATTTCTGGCAACACGGTGAAGTTCGAAAAGGTCGAGCAACCCATATAATGGAATATGGTCTGGCCCTTGTACGAAAAACGCGACGTGCCATCGGGCATCAGGCCCTTCCCCTGGGTAGCGCGGATCGCGGTGCATAGATTGGTTTTGCCGCTTAAACAGCTTTTGCACTGCCTGCATTCCGGCGTATAAAGCGGGATAACGTGGTCACCGGGTTTTACCGAGGTTACGCCTGTGCCAATCTCCCGTACAATCCCTGCACCTTCATGGCCAAGCACACTCGGAAAGATGCCTTCGCTGTCGAGGCCGTCCAAAGTGTAGGCATCAGTATGACAAATACCGGTCGCCATGATCTCAACCAGCACTTCGCCTGACTTCGGCCCCTCAAGATCCAGTTCGACAATCTCCAGCGGTTTCTTCGCTTCAAAGGCAACAGCGGCGCGGGTCTTCATAAGGCATTCTCTCCCGGATCAATACCAAAGCATTGACCTGACGCTACCGCAATCGCAACCTAAATTCCCGCATACCAGTCATAATCGACCTGATCTTCCCAATAACCCCCCTTGCCGCCATAGAATTTTGCTAGGTTATCGGTCGCTTCGACACGCATTACATATTTGGCATGCTTATAGCCAAGTTGCTTCTCTACCCTCAGACGCAACGGTGCGCCGTGACGCTCAGGTAAAACCCCGCCATTCATGCTCCATGCCAAGATAGTTTGCGGGTGAAAGGCATCGATCAGATCGATCGATTCATAATAAGGGTTCACGCCAAAACTGTCGGCGCAATGAAAAACGACATAGCGCGCTTTGTTTGATAGCCCTGCCTGCTTCAACAACATCCCAAGCGGCGTACCACGCCATTTGCCAATCGCGCTCCAGCCTTCGACGCAATCATGCCGGGTGATTTGTTCACGAGACGGCATTGCCTTTAATTGTCCCAGCGACAAAGCCAGTGGCGTTGTAACCAGCCCATCTATCTTCAAACGCCAATCCCTGAAATTGCTTGCAACATGCGCCGCATATTCAGGCGTTGCGCCGCTAAGCGAACCATTGGCTTTGAATACCGGAGACATATCGCTTTCGGAGAATTCGGGCGCGAGCGCCGCCCTGTTCGTAATGAACCGCTGAGCGGTCTTGTTGAGTGCCTCCCCGCTGCGAAGTACCGAGCGAAACCCCTCACTCTCGTTCAGCATGTCGCAGCCCGATAGCAACAGTCCACCACCGCCGAGGGCCGCTCCAGTTAAAAAACGCCGACGCGGCATCAGGATTTTCCCATGGATCATGCCAGTTCTTCCTTGTTAATTAACTGTTTGGATACCGCCGCTTCTGGCATATCGGCCTTGCCTGGCAATCGGTATTTGCCCGTTATCA
>JBKJLZ010000031.1:0-13616 GCA_046596705.1 Sphingorhabdus sp.
CACCTTGATACCTAGCTTGCGCAATCCGTCGATGACATAGCTGTCGACCATGTCCGATCCTTGCACTTTATACCCAAGATTGTGCATTACCTCGGCGATGCCTGACATGCCGATGCCTCCGATACCGACGAAATGGACAATGCCGATATTTGTTGGAACGCCCCTCATCGCGCGGCTTTCCTCGCCAGTGCAGGCGACGGATTAAAGTTGATCATGCCCTCGTTGGTCGACCTGATCGTGTGCATCAACGGTGCGGCGCCGAACGATTCTACCAGATCCGCGAGATCAGCCACGGCATCAGGCCGTCCACAATTTTTTGCAGCTTTTGCCGCATTTTCAATCGCGCCGGGCTCTAACGCGATCTTCTGAATTTGCTTGGCTAACTCGACCGGAGTGAATGTCGATTGTGGAATAGAGCGGGCACCACCGGCGTGAACCATCTCCTTGACATTAAAAGACTGATGATTGTCAGTCGCGGTCGGCAACGGCACCAATATCGCTGGCCGTCCAGCACAAGTCAGTTCGGCAATTGTCGAGGCTCCGGCACGTGACACCACCAAATGCGCCCAGCCCAACCGTTCTGGCAAATCCGGTAGGTAGGTCGCGAGTTCCGCCGGGATGTCATGGTCGGCATAGGTCTTGCGCACATCGTCAATATCCTCAACGCGGCACTGCTGCGTCACCTGCAAACGGCGGCGGAGATTAAGCGGCAATCGCGCCAAACCATCCGGCACAACCTTCGACAATATGGTCGCACCCTGACTGCCGCCGGTCACCAGCACGCGAAAAATGCCATCCTCGTCCAGCGGCGGATAGGCTTGGTCGCGCAGTGCAAGCACTTCTTCGCGGACAGGATTGCCCACCAGATGCACTTTGTTGGCATGACGCGGCGGTAGTCTCAATATGTCGGGATACGCGGTAGCGATTGCATTGACCTTTCGCGCGGTTATTCGATTAACTCGGCCCAACACAGCATTTTGTTCATGGATTACAGAAGGCACATCGCACGCGAACGCGCCAAGCAGTGCTGGCAGAGCCGGATAGCCGCCAAAGCCGACGACTGCACTTGGATTGAAGCTGGCATAAAGTTGCTTCGCCATGCTACGTCCGCGCCAAATCGCGCGCGCGCCTGATGCCCAAGTCGTAGGATTTTTGGTGATGCGTCCCGCAGGCAGAACGTGAGTCGCAATTTTGTCGGGGCACCCCGGGATCTTTGCGCCGCGCTCGTCGGTAACCAGCGCTACATGATGCCCACGATTGAGCAATTCCTGACCCAATGCAAAGGCTGGAATAAGATGCCCGCCGGTACCGCCTGCGGCCAGCACATAATGCCTTGTGATGCTCATGGCCTTTGCCCCTTCACCATATAGAGCGACCGGTCAAGATAGGGGTTGCGCTTGGTAAGTGCTAGGATGAGACCGCAGGTCATCGACAACGCCCAAATCGACGATCCGCCATAGCTGACAAACGGCAAGGTCATTCCTTTTGAAGGAAATACGCCCAGATTGACGGCCATATTTATCATTGCCTGCCCGCAAAATTGCGCGGCTAGACCGGTTACCGCGAGCACGACGAACTGATCTTTTTCATCAAGCAGCCGAATGATGATCCGCACCAGAATTGCAAAGAAGAGTACCGCGATTACCATGCAAGCGAGCAGGCCAAATTCTTCCCCGATGACTGAGAAAATATAGTCGGTATGGCCTTCAGGCAGTGAATATTTGCGAGTCCCCAGCCCCGGACCGACGCCAATCAGGCCTCCAGCGGTTAAGGTTGCTAGTGCCATTTTATCATGCGTGAGCCCTTCGGTACCGAATATCCACGCGTCGATCCGCTGGGTTGCGACTGGGTAAAAATTATACGCCAGCACTAAGGCGACGACCCCCAATATAATCGAGCCCCACAACCGCGAAGCCGGGACGCCGGAAACCATCATCAGAGCGAACCATGTCCCTGCAAACAAAATTGCCTGACCGAGATCAGGTTGAGCCATAAGGAAAAAGCAGACGATACCTGTGCCAAACATGCTGAGCGCGAGAACCGGCAGGCTAGGATCCTTAAAGCGCCAGCTAATAACCCACGCCATACCAACGGCGAAAAACGGCTTCAGGAACTCCGAGGGTTGAATCTTGGCGACACCTGCGCCTATCCAGCGTTGAGATCCGTTAACCTCCTTGCCTAGGAAAGGCACCAATACCAATAGCGCAAAGAATATTAGGAACCCGACAACAGCAAAACGTCGGGCTTGTTCGCGGGGATACATGGAAACGACCAACATCACAGGAATTCCCACAATTACGAAAATCAGCTGACGGTAAAAGAAATAAAGTTCGGGCAACTGAGTTTGCGAACTGGATAGCTGACGTGCACCGCCTGGCGAAGCGGCTGCAACCGCGAGCAATCCTATGGCTATCAGTACCAGCATTAACGAGAGCAAGACGCGGTCGAGTTCCCAGAACCATACGCCAAGCGGCGATCGATCACCACGCCCAAGTCTGTTTGCAAAGCCGATCTTGCCGGTTTTCGCGGCCAACACCCACGGTACTTCTTTGCCGTTCTGGCTCATCACAGGGAATCCACGATAGCTCTAAAGGCATCGCCGCGTGCTTCAAAATCCTTGAACTGGTCGAACGATGCGCAGGCTGGAGAAAGCAGTACCACTTCGCCCGGCTTTGCTTGCGCAGCGGCAGCATGCACCGCGCTTCCCATCATCTCACAGCGCTCAACTGGCATATGCGGAGAGAGTAGTTCACTGAACAGCGGTCCGGCTTCACCGATAGTGTAAGCTTTCACCACATGCCCATAATTTGGCACACATTCATTCAAATCATCGCCTTTTGGCAAACCACCGACAATCCAGTGAACGCGAGGATATGCGGCCAGCGCTGGTGCGGTCGATGCGGGGTTAGTTGCCTTGCTGTCATTTACGAACAAGACCCCGTTGCGTTCGCCAACAATCTCCATTCGGTGCGCCAGACCCTTAAAAGTTGCTATTGCCGGACGCCACTGCGCTTCCTTGATGCCGAGCGACTCAATTAATGCAACGGCGACTGCGACATTCTGTAGATTATGCGGCCCCTGCAACGACGGCCATCCGGACTGGCCTTCAATGTCAACAGTGTCTGCTAAGTGAACTACGTCCGCACCACGTTTAGCCAACACATTAGCATAGATGCGCTGCGTATCTTCGTCGCCATTGCCAAACACCGAATGCTGGCCTTCTGTCTGCATTTCGAAAAGCCGCGCCTTCGATGCGACATACCCGGCATAACCGTCATAACGGTTGAGATGGTCGGGCGACAGATTGATCAGCGTTGCCGCTTCGCATGCAAGGCTGTGTGTTAGGTCGATCTGGTAGCTAGACAGCTCGAGCACATATATGCCGCCGGCCGGAAGTGGTGCCTGTGACAAAATAGGCAGCCCGATATTGCCGGCCATTCTGGTCGGGAACGCGGCGCTTTTGAGTAGGTGATGCACCAGCGCGGTAGTGGTCGATTTACCATTGGTTCCGGTAATGCCGATAACGCGGTGCGGCGGCAACGCTGGCCGCGCCATTGCGAATAACTCGATATCGCCGATCAGCGGGACGCCGTCGGCGCGCGCCTTTTCCGCTATCGGATGTGTGTTAATTGGAACTCCGGGTGATACCACGATACCATCGTAGCCGCTCAGGTCTGCCATCAGCGGATCGGCTATTGTTGCAATATCCACTGCCAGATCGCGTGCTGCTTCGTTGTTATCCCACGCCAACAATTCGGCACCGCCAGCGTGCAACGATTGAGCAGCAGCCAAGCCCGATCGCGCTAAGCCCAACAGGGCAAACTTGCGGTTGGCGAAGACGGGGCTGCTAATCATCTGAGCTTGAGCGTGGATAGCCCTGCGAGCGCCAAAACGAAAGCAACAATCCAAAACCGGATGACGACAGTCGGCTCCGACCAACCAAGCTGTTCGAAATGATGATGTATCGGTGCCATGCGGAAAACGCGCTTGCCGGTACGTTTGAACCAGAACACCTGGATTATAACCGACATCGCTTCAACTACAAATAATCCGCCGATGATCACCAATGCAAATTCATGATGTGCAACCACAGCGATAGCACCCAGTGTGCCGCCCAATGCCAGACTGCCAGTGTCGCCCATGAATACGGCTGCGGGCGGAGCGTTGAACCAGAGAAACGCCAGTCCTGCGCCAACAATTGCACCACACAACATTGCAAGATCGCCTGCACCCAAATAGAAAGGAATGCCCAAATACTCGGCATAGACCGCATTACCGACCATATAAACAATCAGCATCAGCGCGCTTGATGCGATTATAACCGGCATCGTTGCCAAGCCGTCGAGCCCATCAGTCAGATTAACCGCGTTACCGAATGCCACGATCACAAAAGCCCCAAAAGGTACGTACCACCATCCAAGATCAGCAACGGGACCGTTGACGAACGGCAGATAAAGCATGCCCCCTGATTTCCAAACAATTAGCGAAACAGCGACACCCGCGATCGCAAACTCGAAAAGCAACCGTACCCGACCGGAGACGCCGTGATGACTTCGCTTCTTGACCTTGTCATAGTCATCCATAAATCCGACAACGCCAAAGCCAGCCATAACTAGAAGGCAGGCCCATACATAGATGTTGGCAAGATTCATCCACAGTAACATCGAAACAGAAACGGCAATCAGGATCATCAATCCACCCATTGTCGGCGTACCGACCTTGGCGAGATGCGATTGCGGACCGTCGCTGCGGATTGGCTGCCCCTTGCCCTGACGAACGCGCAACATTCCGATAAATTTAGGGCCAATAACCAGTCCAATAACCAGCGCGGTGGCAACAGCGGCACCTGAACGAAAACTTAGATATCGGATCAGGTTAAACCCGCTCGGAAACCCTAAATATTCCGCCAACAGATACAGCATTAGCTACCCTCACCCACCAGCGCCTTGATAATGGCCGATAGCCCCATTGAATTGGAGCCTTTAACCAATATAGTATCAGAGACTCTCAAATTGTCCCGCAGAAGCTCCAGCGCTTCTTTTGCCGAAGCGCAATGGGCGAATTCGGTTGGTCTCTCAACCCCCGCCTTTAACTTTTCACCCAAAATCTGCATCTCTTCACCGACTAGTATCGCGTAATCGACATCGGCGGCGGCAAGCGGCTTGGCGAGCGCTAGATGATAATCGTCGCTTTTGTCGCCCAGTTCCTTCATCGCGCCCAGGACAACAATGCGTCGGCCAGCGTCGTAATTTGCCAGCTCGCCAATAGTTGCCGCCATCGAAGCAGGATTAGCGTTGTAGCTTTCGTCGATTAGCAATGCGCTGCCAGTTCCGATCTTAATCTCATGACGTGCGCCGCGACCTGCCATGCCGCCCAGTTCCGCCAATGCCAGCCCCGCTGCTGCCAAATCGCCGCCCACGGCCTCGACGGCCGCCAGCACGGCTAGTGAATTTGCGATCCAGTGCTTGCCGGGCTGTGACAATGTGTAGCACAATACTCCGCCAGGAAGTTTGGCCGTAATAAGCGATCCGCCGTCCGGTGATGCTACATAGTCCAGGACGCGAACATCTGCGCCATCGTCAAACCCGAAGCTGACAATATTATCTGAATATTTTTCAGCTGCTGCGCGCAATCTCGGGTAGTGGATGTTATCTGCCGGAACAATTGCCGTGCCGCCGGGCAACAGCCCTTCAAAAATCTCTGCTTTAGCATCGGCAATCTCGGTCTCGTCTCGGAAGAAACCGATATGGGCAGGCGCAATAGTTGTCACCATGGCGACATGCGGGCGGACTAGTTGCGTCAATTCGCGCAGTTCGCCGGCATGGTTCATGCCCATTTCAAACACTCCGAATTGCGTATCACGCGGCATACGGGCGAGACTTAACGGAACGCCGACATGGTTGTTATAGCTTTTGACCGATCTGTGGGCATGACCACGAGATGAGCGGTCGAGCGCGGCATAAAGCGCCTCCTTCGTGCCGGTTTTTCCTGCCGAGCCGGTGACACCGATAATTTTTGCTTCGCCGCGCGCACGCGATGCACGGCCAAGGGCGTTGAGAGCCTCCCTTGTGTCATCGACCAGAATATGCGGGTGGGCAATTGGCTCGCTGACAATGGCGCCACCCGCGCCGTTAGCAAACGCCTTGTCAACGAATAGATGCCCGTCAGTTTCCTCGCCTTTCATTGCGAAAAACAAATCACCCTGACCAATTTCACGCGAGTCAAAGGCAACACCATTGGCGTTGAAAGATACTTCCACCCTTCCGCCCACAGCGACCAGTAACTCTTCTTTTGTCCAAAGCGCGCTCATGCGGCACATTCCCGAGCTACTTCAACATCGTCGAAGGGCAACATCCGTCCGGCAATTTCCTGCCCCTGCTCATGCCCCTTACCAGCGATCAAAACGATATCTTCGGGTTCGGCATGTTCGATGGCGAAGGCGATGGCATAGCGGCGATCGCCGATATTGTGCGCCCCTGGCGCGCCCTTCATGATGTCATCGCGGATCAGCGCCGGGTCTTCATTGCGCGGGTTATCGTCGGCGACAATAGCGATATCAGAATCGGCCACAGCAATAGCTCCCATTTCGGGGCGTTTGCCAGTGTCGCGGTTGCCACCTGCCCCGAACACGGTGATCAGCTTACCTTTGGTGTGCGGACGGAGTGCGGCGATTGCGGCACGCAAACCGTCTGGCGTATGGGCATAATCCACATATACCGGCGCGCCGCTGCGCGTAATAACAGCGCGCTCTAGCCTTCCACGCACCGGCTGTAGCCGCGCCAGATGGCCAAGGACATCCTCGACCTCGCCGCCGCTTGCCAGCACTATTCCCGCAGCGACGAGTACATTGGCAGCTTGATAAGCCCCAATCAGCGGCAAATTAACTTTGCTCGTTTGGCCCTGAATTTTCAATTCGAGCGTCTGCCCCATTTGCGTAGGATTCCGCGAAACGAGGCAGATGCCTTCGCCTGCTTCGCCTACCGTAATTATCCGTAAAGCCCGTAACTTGACGCGCGCGATTGCTTTGCCAGACCATTCGTCGTCGGCCCAGATCACCGCGGTTCCGTTTTCATCGACTATCTCATCGAACAGTCGCATCTTGGCTTCGAAATAGGCATTCATGTCGCCGTGATAATCGAGATGGTCGCGGCTCAAATTAGTGAAGGCCGCAACCTGCACTGAAACGCCTTCGCTTCGATATTGTGACAGTCCGTGGCTCGATGCCTCGAATATGGCATGGCTGACCCCTTCGCGCGCCAGCCCGGACATATTGGACAAAAAGGTTACGATATCGGGGGTAGTCAAACCAGTCCGTATCTGATCGGAGGCTGTCGTAACGCCCAAGGTGCCGATGGAGGCAGCATTGTGCCCCGCCATCCGCCACAATTGCCGAGTAAGCTCTGCAGTCGAGGTTTTACCGTTGGTGCCGGTGACCGCCGCGATATGCGTTGGCACCGGTGTGAAGAATTTCGCTGCAAGATTGGCAAAGGCACGGCGCGGGTTATCATCGGCAAAATGTACAGCACCCTCGACCCGCGCTTCGGATCTGGCGACTATAGCGACCGCACCGGCGGTGACGGCATCGGCAATAAAGTCCTCACCATTGAAAGCTGCGCCTTGAAATGCCCCGAAGATCGTGCCCGGCGCTATTTTCCGATGGTCAATGGCGAACCCCGTGACATTTTGCTCGGCGGCTGCTCCGTCCAGGCCGGTGAGCAATTGTCCAAGGCGCATTATTGCTCTCCTTTGGCTTTCCATAATAAAGGCATTAGCTCTGATACATCGACATCACGTTTCACATCGGGAATGATCCCCAAAAGTGGCCCGATACGGGTTACAACCTTGCGCACAATCGGAGCGGAGGTCCAGCCCGCAGTACGCTGAAACGCGGTTTCTTCTGTTCCTTTCGGTTCGTCGACCATTGCAATGACAACGTAGCGAGGATTGTCCATTGGGAACGCAGCGGCAAATGTCGCAACGACTAAGCTCCGGTTATACCCGCCAACGCCTGGCTTTTCCGCAGACCCCGTTTTGCCGCCCACCCTATAGCCTTCGGCATCAGCTTTCTTTCCGGTACCGTCGACAACGATCATTCGCATCAGCTGCCTCATACGTGCGCTGGTCGAAGCAGAAAAAACGCGTTTTCCCGGTAATTTCTGATCTGGCGATGTCTTGAACATCGTTGCGGGTCGGTAAATACCGCCATTGACCATTGCGGCATAGGCGCTGGCCAAATGTAGCGGCGTTACTGCAATTCCGTGGCCAAATCCTACGGTCATGTTGGTGAGACGTCCCCAGCTTTTGGGATATAGCGGCATCGCTTTTTCAGCCAGCTCGATGCCAGGGCGTTCGTTAAAGTGCATGGCCCGCAGCATTGCGTCCATCCGCTTGGCTCCAAGATTATCAGCGATTTGAGCGGTAGTTACGTTTGAACTGTGGATGAGGGTTTCCGGTGTATTGAGCCATCGCCCGGCCGGATGGCTATCTCGAATTTTAAATCGCCCGATCGATAGCGGCTTGGTCGCATCATAACGAATAGCCAAATCGCGCACCGTTCCGGCATCCAAAGCTGCTGCAACAGTCAAAGGTTTAAACGTTGACCCAAGTTCGTATACCCGATTTGTAACATTATTGGTTTGGCGACTGATGGGATATCGGCCCGCCATGATTATCTCGCCATTGTCAGGAATGTTGGCAAAAATCGGACGGTTGGGATTGAATGATGGCAAGGTAGCCATAGCGATGACTTCGCCGGTTTGCACATCCAGAATAACGCCCGCAGCGCCTTTGGCATCGGTGCTGATCATACCAGCAGCGAGTTCGCTTTCCAGCGCCGCCTGTACCCGAACATCGAGCGAGAGATTTAATGGCTTGCCACGCTTCGACGGATCGCGAAGATAATCGTTCATCACGCGCTCCATGCCGAGTGCGCCCTGGCCATCACGATTGACAAAACCAAGGACGTGGGCGGCTAGATCGTGCTGAGGATAGAGCCGGGTTGCCTCACGCGGGAACTCGATGGCAATTTCGCCAAGGTCATGAACGCGGCGTACCTGTTCTGGCAACGCGCGTTTACGCAAATAACCCTCCCGGTCGGACATGAGCTTGGCATAAAATTCGGCAGCCGGAGTATCTGGAAATATTACCGCGAGTTGCGTCGCTAGCGCTCTCTTGTCGCCAAGGATTTGATCGGGCTTCATCCATATGGAATAACCATAAATGCTGCGCGCCAGCGGTACGCCATTGCGATCGATAATGTCACCGCGTTCAGGTACATAGTCGGTCGTCGTCGCGCCAAAAGCCCGCGTACTTTCAAACAACGCTAGCGTTGTCATTCTGCCGAGCAACAGCAGCACAAATAGACCGAACGCAGCGACCAAAATGAGCAAGCGCCAGAAAGCGGAGGCGGCAAAGGGTGGCGAACCAACGCCGCTCTTTCGCGTCCGAGTTCTGGCGGCAAAGGCGGTCATCGCCGGACGCGTTCTTTATCGGCACGTGCAGAAATGTCGCGAAGAAAGTCGTCTGAAAGCAGTTGCTCGTCAATGCGCGCAAGCCGTTCGGTGCGAGTTTGTTGAGGTTTCGGTGTCGGTACCTTTTCGATGACGAGGGGCTTTTCATCATCCTTTGGTGAATTCGTCAATTCGTCCGACAAAGTGGCATTACGACCGCCCCCGACGAGCCCCGCAGGCATGTTGCCGTCGCTAGCCGAGGCCGCAATCATAACGGGCTTGGTAACGACTGCTTCTCCGCCAAGATCGGCCAACGCGGCTTCTCCGTTGATAAATTGCTGCGCGGTCGGCGGCTGATATCCGTAAAGCAAGTCGTTCCATTCTTCCAGCTGCTGCATGCTGGCCCTGGTCCGCAGTTCAGCTTGCAAGAAACTGATCTCTCGTTTGGTGTCTAGTATATTGCGATCTACCCGCACCAGATCGCTGTGCAACGCTGCCACGTTCAAAGACAGTGGATAAAGCATTATTGCTACCAAAAAGACCAGCGCAAGCCAGCCGATATTCTTAAGTCGCTTCATTGCCAGGCTCATGCCGCAATTTCCTTTTGTTGCCATGCCGCCGCTGTCGTTCGCGTCGCTGAACGCAATGTCGCTGAACGTGAACGCGGATTGCGCTCCAGTTCAGCGGCCGATGGCCGCACAGCCTTGTCGGCCTTGTCGAATGTCGGTACAGGCAAGTCAGACGTTGTTTGAGGCACGTGCCGCGAACCTGCACCCTCGCTACCGCTGCGACGGCGCAAAAATTGCTTTACAATTCGGTCTTCCAGACTGTGAAAAGTAACGACTGCTAACCGGCCGCCCGGCTTCAACATCCGCTCAGCCGCCTCAAGCCCGTCGGTCAGCTCGTCCAGCTCCCGATTTATGTGGATGCGGATCGCCTGAAAAGTGCGAGTAGCCGGATCTTTCGGTGCGCCCGGCTTGTGCCCGACGGCACGCCTTACAACTGCTGCCAATTCCGCAGTCGTGCTGATTGGACGGGCAGCGACGATTGATCGCGCAATTCGCCGAGACCGATGCTCCTCGCCATAACGGTAAATCACGTCAGCAATTTCTTGCTCATCAGATTCATTTACAAAATCGGCAGCCGTCAGGCCGTCCTGCGCCATCCGCATGTCGAGAGGACCGTCGTTCTGGAACGAAAAACCGCGTTCAGCACGGTCTAGCTGCATCGACGATACGCCGATATCTAGAACGACGCCGTCGACCGAGGCAACGCCATCAGCACGCAGAACGATGTCCATATTAGAAAAGCAGGCGGAGTAGAGGCGCAACGCACCCTTACTCTCGCCTGCAAGTGCGACACCTTCTGAGAGGGCGTCAGGATCGCGGTCGAACGCGTAAACGCGCGCGCCGCCAGCCAGTATCGCCTGACTGTATCCCCCTGCCCCAAAGGTACCATCCACAATCTCCGCGCCAGGGGTGATGGCCAGAGCGTGAATTACTTCATCCAGCAAAACCGGAATATGTTTGGCTAGCGCGCTCATTTGCTGCGCTTCGCATGTTCGTTGAGCCAGTAACTCAGTTCGTCTTTAACCGCGTCGAACTGCGCTGGTGCCTCTTTGAGGAAGACATCCGGATTCCACAGCATAAAGTGGGTGGTCGCACCAAAGAAGAAGGCGCGGTCGTCGATGCGGCCAAAATGCTTCAGCATCGGCGACAACACGAAACGCCCGCTTGCCTCAAAAGCAGTTTCAAAAATCGATGACGCGTTGATACCGGCAAGTTCGCGGTCGAACTGGTCGCCGCGCGTAACCGCACTCTGCCATTGGGTTTCGATGTCGCTGCGTAGCTTCGATCGTTCGGCCCCACCAAAGCCTATCAGGCAAGGCAGCGAACTGTGGCGCGAAATACAGACTGAGTTGGCACCGCTCGATTGCTGCACACTGTCACGAAGCTCGGCGGGAATCGTGGTGCGACCTTTGCCGTCGACCCCCGAAACGCCTGAACCTGCATAGACAACCAGTGCGGACACAGCCCCAACTACCCCTCGAAATTGAGACGCAGATATCCGATTGCAAAGAAGCAACGCCCCTCGGCACGGGCGCTATCGCGACCGGTAAACAGAAATCCACCCCTTGAAGCCCCATGCTTATCAAGGGATATCATGGATGAAAAGAGGGATTATGTGGGAAAGAAAAAACTGTGATAGTTATTGCATTGTTATATAACGTAAATAAATATTGGGGCGTTCAAAAATATCGTGTTTTAGTGTCGATCTATGTGCGTAGAGTGGCCGAAAAACTGTTTAAGTCGCGATTTTTGCACCCATTACGCGACTCACAAGTCATTTTCCCATAAAATCCCGGGCAGTTTTGTTCTCAGTCGCCAGTTCGGATAACAGTGCTGTAACCCAAGCCATATTATCAAACTCGTCACTTCCTGCGACCGACCGCAACCCTTGACCCTGCCAGTAAGCGCTATCGAGAAAGTCAGCATCGGCGACGAGCAGCGCCCTCCCCTTCCCGACCGCGCAATCTGCCACAAATCCATTTTCCGCAATTGTGCACAGTCCGTCCGCTCTGCCATTGGTCGTTTGCCATGCACCCAACGTCTGTGTGCGGATCGGCATGCCATCGACGTCGATTTCGACCAGAGGCAGCTTTTCTGTCAGCAGCAAGACAAGTTCGATTCCCCAATGGGAAAACAAAGGCGATAGCAAAGACGTGAATAACGGACGGCGTTTATCGCCAAGCGAGTATAAACTGCCCCACTGTAACGCAGGGTCGGCCAGCACCAAAAGGCGTCCTCCTTGCCGCACCCAGGCGTCGAGCCTGACAAGCTCGTCGGGACCGAGCGCGCGAGGCTGGGCCAATAATAGCGCCGAAAAGTCGCTGCGATCCAGACCGGTTAGATCGTCGACTGGAATAATGTCATAGCTCTCTGCCAATCTGGCATATGCCGGATGCGGGGCAGCGCCAGGCGAAATCGCAGCCTCGATACCCCCTTCGCTCCATTGCAGTGGCAACGATGTCATGAGCCCAAGCTTAGGCAGATCGGTGTTTTGTGCTGGCCGCAAATGGCGCATTGCCGAAAGCAACGAAGCAACCGCGATAACGAGCAGCAGACCAATCCACAGTCGTTTTAGGTTAGCTGGCCCAATCCGCACGCCGCTCATGTAAGGTGTTTTATCAGCGCTGCACACCGGATGGCGTTGGGCGCACATTTTTCGGGGCTGCAGATTCAAAAGACCTCACTTCGGATTCTTCTTTTGCAACTGGTGTTACACCAAGTTCAGCCAAAGGTTCATCTGGAGCGGCAATCTGCATGGTCCCGCTTACGTCCATCTGGGCACTGCCCGGTACTTCGCTAACCGCGGGGGCTTCTATAACGCGCTCGAGCACCATAGTTGCGAGGCTAACAAAGAGTAAAACCACGACCAGCCCAACCAGGCCGACCTGGATTCGCTGGATTGCCGATTGACGCTGTTCAACCATAAGTTGACCTCCTACGTCAGTATATTGGGGCAAACTCTTCAATTGTCCAGTTGCCAAGGCATAGGCGGCAAACCTTTGCTCACCATCCATTCGGGATTGTAGAGCGTCGAAAGATAGCGAAATCCTGTATCGCACAAGATGGTTACAATCCGACTGTCTGGCCCAAGCTGCTTACCCAATGCGACCGCCCCCGCCACATTGATCCCGGATGACAGGCCAAGGCAAAGGCCTTCCTCGGCAAGTAGACGCCTGACCCATAGTAAGCCTTCCTCATCCGATATCCGGAACTGTGTGTCGATCGGCGCTGCGTCCAGATTTGCGGTAACCCGGCCTTGCCCGATACCTTCTGCGACCGAACTGCCTTCCGAACGCAACTCTCCACATTCATAGTAGTTATAAAGTGCCGCCCCGTGCGGGTCCGACAGGGCGATGGTGATTTTTTCATCCTTCGCTTTCAATCCCATACCAACGCCAGCGATTGTGCCACCAGTGCCTGCGGAACATGTAAAGCCATCGATCCGGCCATCCATCTGTATCCAGATTTCTTCGGCAGTGGTCTCGATATGAGCGCGACGGTTGGCGATATTGTCGAATTGGTTAGCCCACACGGCATTGTCAGTTTCTTCGGCCAAACGGCGCGAAGTATGGACGAAATGTCCAGGGTTCGAATAAGG
>JBKJLZ010000138.1:0-4410 GCA_046596705.1 Sphingorhabdus sp.
TTACGTGCCGGGCTTCCGCTTCAGGACTGTGAATTTGTGCAGTTTCATCCGACAGGCATTT
This sequence comes from Sphingorhabdus sp., assembly GCA_046596705.1. GTDB lineage: Bacteria > Pseudomonadota > Alphaproteobacteria > Sphingomonadales > Sphingomonadaceae > Sphingorhabdus_B. The sequence goes on from JBKJLZ010000138.1 coordinate 62, forward strand.
ACGGTGCTGGCGTGTTGATCACGGAAGGCGCGCGTGGCGAGGGCGGTTATTTGACCAATAGCGAGGGCGAGCGCTTCATGGAGCGCTACGCGCCGTCGGCAAAGGATCTGGCGTCTCGTGATGTCGTGTCACGGTCAATGGCAATGGAAATGCGCGAAGGGCGCGGCGTTGGGCCGCACAAGGATCATATCAATTTACATCTAGATCACATCGATCCAGCGATTTTGCATGAACGCCTGCCGGGCATCACCGAAACCGGCAAGGTATTTGCGGGCGTCGATTTGACTCGCCAACCGCTGCCGATTACGCCGACAGTGCACTATACGATGGGCGGCATTCCATGCAATTTCCATGGTGAAGTGATCAACCCAACGCCTGATAATCCGGATGCTGTAGTCCCCGGCCTGTTTGCAGTTGGCGAGGCGGCCTGCGTTTCGGTGCACGGTGCAAACCGACTTGGCTCGAACTCGCTGATCGACCTAGTGGTTTTCGGCAGGGCAACAGGCATGCGGCTTGCCGAACTCATCAAGCCGAATACCGCTCATAAGCCGCTTGCAAAAAATGCCGCCGATTTGGCATTGGGTCGTCTGGACCATTTCCGAAATGCAAAGGGCGGCAAGCCAACCGCAGAGGTCCGGCTAGACATGCAACGCACGATGCAGAAACATTGCGCCGTTTTCCGCGACACAGCGCTCCTCGAAGAAGGTGTGATTTTGATGGATAAGGTCAATGCCAGCATGGCCGACATACATGTCACCGACCGAAGCTTGATCTGGAACACCGACCTAATCGAGACGCTCGAACTCGACAATCTTATGTCTCAAGCACTGGTCACCATCAACGGCGCCGCTGCCCGCAAAGAAAGTCGCGGGGCGCATGCGCACGAGGACTATCCCGGGCGCGACGACGCCAACTGGATGAAGCACACCACTGCTTGGTTCGAGGGCTGGGGCGGGAAAGGCGGCAAAGTGACGCTCGGCAGTAGGCCGGTGCACGAATATACGCTGACGGACGAAATCGAGTATATAAAGCCCAAGACTCGGGTTTATTGATCACGTTCTGGATTTGCTTTTTGTATCGTTGCTGGTCGCCGTTTCCCATCTGATTCGGCGACATTACCAGTTGGAGAAAAGGTGGCGCTGCGTGCGCTATTGTTGCGGGCTATTACCGGGCCGTCAAAGCCGGTCCGAAAAATCCATCGCTTCATGCAGCACGCGCACAATTGCAATTGCGTCGTCGGTTACGAGATAGAAGACCATGTGATGTCCGCAGCCCATCCTGCGCAACCCTTCATACTGGCCACCGAATTCCGGGAAACGCTGCGGATACTGTCGCAATGATTTGATCTGGTCGCGCAACGTTGCGACATAGGCAGCGGTTTGTTCATCGCCCCAGCGGGCTCGCGTGTAGCGGGTAATTCTCCGTATGTCCGCCGAAGCTGCTGTTCGAAATATCAGTCGGCGCAATTTGGGCCGAATTCTTCAACATACCAAGCATCAATGTCGAAACCTTCATCTACCCGACTTGCCAACCCAATGTCGATTGCTTCGATCAGCCTCGATTTGAAGGCCGACCGCTCTTCATGCAGCCGCAATGCATCGCGGATTACTTCGCTGGTTGAGCCGAATTCGCCTGAGTCGACTTTGCTGCGGGCATAGTCTGCAAAGTGCTCACCCAACGCTATCGATGTGTTTTTTGCTACCATCTGCCAATGTTACCAAAATTTGGTAATTTGTCAATTAACGCTGGTGAGGACGGCCGCCGCAATCTCCAAACTCAGCTTGCGTTTAGCATGGTCGAATATGGAGCAAGCGATGATGATTTCGTCCACTCGTGTCCGTTCAATGAACGCGTCAACACCTGCTTTAACCGCATTAGCGGACCCAATCGCGCTTGCCGATAGAACGCTGTCCAGCATCGCAGCATGCCACGGCGGCAACGACGCGGGGTAGCCTACGACGGGCGGCGGCATTTGGCGGGGGTTGCCGGTGCGGAGGGCGACGAAGCTCTGTTGCATAGAGCTGGCAAGAAATTCGGCCTCTGCGTCGGTTTCTGCGGCGATAATGTTAAACGCAGCCATCGCATATGGCGCATCGAGCGCGACACTGGGGCGAAAATGCTCGCGGTAGACCCCAAGTGACTCGTCAAGCATATCGGGGGCGAAGTGACTGGCAAAGGCGAAGGGCAGGCCCAACGCTGCCGCAACCTGGGCGCCATAAAGGCTACTGCCAAGAATGTAGAGTTGCACATCGGCACCCGCGCCCGGTGTGGCTGTAATGCCAGTCTGGCCATCGTCGGCGAAATAGCTCTGCAACTCCATCACATCTCGCGGGAACGCGTTTGGGTCGCTATCGAGAGTTCGCCTTATAGCTGCAGCAACGCGTTGGTCGCTACCCGGTGCGCGGCCCAGTCCTAAGTCGATGCGTCCAGGATAGAGTGCATCCAACGTACCGAACTGCTCGGCAATGACTAAGGGCGAATGGTTGGGCAGCATAATGCCACCAGATCCAACGCGGATCGTTGATGTTGCTCCAGCGATATGGCCTATAACTACGCTTGTCGCGGCGCTGGCTATCCCGAGCATGCCGTGATGTTCAGCGACCCAGTAACGGGTAAAGCCAAGGTGTTCCGCAAGCTTCGCTAGATCGGCGGCATTAGAGAGAGCTTTAGGGACAGAACTACCTTCGACAACCGGGACGAGGTCGAGCAGCGAATAGCGAGTCATCCTATCGCCAACGCAACATCGAACGGTTGAGTTCGGAGACAGAACGAACGCCCATGAGTTTCATATCGCGTTCGATTTCGTCACGTAGTTTGCCCACGACACGTTGAACACCTGGCTCTCCGGCCGCAGCCAGCGCATACAGATATAATCTGCCGCCCGAACACGCCGTTGCACCGGCGGCGATTGCTTTCAAGACATGGCTGCCGCGACGGACGCCACCGTCGCAGATGATGTCGATTTTCCCGCCGACAGCATCAGCGATTTCGGATATCTGGTCGAACGGAGACCGGCTGCCATCGAGTTGACGTCCTCCATGGTTAGACACCATAATCGCGGTTGCGCCGATATCGACCGCGCGCTTGGCGTCTTCAACCGACATAATACCCTTTAGGCAGAATTCTCCGCCCCAATCGACGCGGACTTTTTCCGCTATTTTCCAATCCATCGATGTGTCTAGCATGGTATTGAAATATTCCGCGACCGACACCGCGACATTGGTACCCGCGTCGACATGCGTTTGCAGATTGGGCAATGCGAATTTCTCGCGAACCATATAATTCAATGCCCACATTGGATGAATGGCATAACTGAGCACCGACGCCGCCGTGAACCGCGGTGGTGAGGTAAAGCCACTGCGCAGGCATCGTTCTCGATTGCCTGAGACGATCGTGTCTACCGTCAACGCAATTGCATCGAACTTTGCCGCCTTGCAGCGCTCGATCATCGAATGGTTCAGCCCTTTGTCTTTGTGGATGTAGAGCTGAAACAGTTTGGGTGAAACAATGGTCTCGCCGATTTCTTCTATACTGACAGTCGCCAACGACGATATGCCGAACCAAGTGTCGAACGCTTGAGCAGTGGCAGCCACAGCTCGCTCGCCTTGCCAATGGAAAAGCCGTTGCAATGCGGTCGGCGACAGCATGAGCGGCATCGCTATGCGCTTTCCCATAACCATCACGCCCATATCTATTTCGGACACGCCCGCCAACACATTGGGTACTAGATCGCAACCATCGAATGCCGACGTATTGCGGTCTTTCGTTCGTTCATCGTCAGCCGCGCCGTCGATATAATTGAATATGGGCGACGGCAAACGCGCTTTGGCCAGCGCGCGGAAGTCCATAACATTGTTGCAATTGGTAAGCCGCATGACGGCCCTTAAAGGACACCCTCGAAGTAATTGCAACTGCTCGGATTGCCCGACTGCAGACCCTTTTTCAGCGCAGCCATCCGCTGTTCCGACGTACCATGGGTAAACATGCTTTCAACCGGCCGCTGACCTGATTGTTTCATCAGCGTATCATCGCCGATGGCATTGGCAGCCGTCATCCCTTCCTCGATATCGCCAGCTTCAATACGTGCTTCATTGGTGTCGGTCGTCCGCGATAGCGCGGCCCAAACGCCTGCGTAGCAATCCGCCTGTAATTCCATTCGCACCTGAAGCTGGTTGCCGTCAGCCTGGCTAACGCGCGATTGGCTCTGGCGCACTTGGTCGGCGATGCCGGTAATATTCTGGACATGGTGGCCGACTTCATGCGCGATCACATAGGCTTTTGCAAAATCGCCACCAGCACCCATCTGCTGCTCCATCTGCTGGAAAAAGCTGGTGTCTATGTACACGCCC
>JBKJLZ010000093.1:0-4032 GCA_046596705.1 Sphingorhabdus sp.
ACGTTGCAGGATAACTGTCGGAACCCTGGCGAAGGCCCGAAACGAACGAAAAAAGCGCGCTAAATAACGCGACGCGTAATCAGGCGTCCGTCGATTGCAATAAGTCCAAGCGCGATGAGCACGGCACCCGCGATTTCCTTTAGTTCCACGGTCTCACCCAAAGCGACTACGCCAAGAATGATCGCGATCACCGGCATGATAAATGCGACGAGCATCGCGTTCGACGCCCCTGCGCTGTCGATCAGTCGGAAATAAAAGAAATAAGCGATTGCTGTCGACGGGATGGCGAGGCCTATCACGCCGGCCCAAGCTTCCCACCCCGGTGCCGACAACTGCCATGGTTGATCGACATAAATTGCCACGGGCAACATCAAGATGGCGGCTGTGATGACTTGGCCGGTTGCCACCACCATCGGCGACATTGTCGATTGTGACAAAGTGCGGCCATAAACCGCAGCAAATGCGTAGCTGAGCGTAGCGGCCAGACAAGCGAGTTGAGCCAGGACACTGCCAGTCACTCCGCGCAACGCGTCGGTACCGATCATGACGACAATGCCTGCTATTCCGACCAACACGCCGATGATCCGGGCAGGCGTCGCTTTCTCGTCACGTGTAAAGAAATGAGCAATTATGACGCCCCATAACGGCGTGGTGGCATTTAGCACCGACGCCAGGCCGCTGTCGATTTGAGTTTGGCCCCAGAAAAATAGAATGAAGGGAAGCGCCGCATTGATTGCGCCGAGTATGAAAAGCTGTCGCCAGCTTTTGGCATCGGTTGGCAGTTTCATTTTCAGAAGCCATAGCGCGAATAACATCGGCGGCACTGCAAGCGTCATCCGCAACAACACCAACGTGTTCGGCGGGAACCCGCGAAGGCCAAGCTCGATGAGGAAAAACGCGCCGCCCCACAGCAGCGAGAGCAGCATGATAATGCCCCAATCGGCGACGGACATTTTCGGGTTCATCGAGATTCAGCTTTCAGGCCGAAGCAACGTAATCCGAGCCTTGCCGACATTGCGAACGGTGTCGACGGTGAAACCTTTGACGTCGATATCCTCTTTGTTGCCAGTCTCGATACTGACCCATGCCGAGGGTGCAAACCAGCCGAGCCGACCCAATTTGTCGAGCGCCACAGAGCCCGCGCCGCTGCCATAAGGCGGGTCCATCAGGATGACGTCGAATGGTTTGATAGCCGAGCCGAGCGACAATACCGACGAACGGCGGACATCGGCAGTCGCACCCAGCTTGGCAATGTTCGTGTCCAGCGCTTTCAATGCGGCGGCATCGTGCTCGACGAACGTGCATGTGGCTGCACCGCGTGACAGCGCCTCCAGCCCCAACGCGCCGGAGCCTGCAAACAGGTCGAGCACCGCGAGTTCATCGAACGAACCTAAACGACTGGCCAACATCGAAAAAAGTGTCTCGCGCGTGCGATCCGCAGTTGGCCGCGTCGTGTCGCCTTTGGGTGCTATCAATGGCCGGGAACGCCAAGTACCGGAGATTATCCTCACTAAATCCTCCCCGGCGCGGGGAGGGGGACCGCGCATAGCGTGGTGGAGGGGGTTCTTGGTCTTAAGCGACATGTATAGCTTAAAGCCCCCTCCGTCACTCGCTGCGCGAACGCCACCTCCCCGGTTCGGGGAGGATTTGATCGGGCACTCCTACTCACTTCAGCGTCTTTCGAAATTCGATCAGGTCCACCTTCCGCACTTCGTTGACGGTGCCGGGGCCCATATCGCCCAACACAAATGGCCCGTAGCGAGTGCGGATAAGGCGGCTTACCTCAAGGCCCAAATGTTCGAGCACACGCCGTACTTCGCGGTTCTTGCCTTCGGTGAGCGTCATTTCGACCCATCCATTGCGCCCGGTACGGCGTTCGAGATTGGCGTCGATCTTGCCATATTTCACGCCATCAATCTCGATACCGTGAATCAGTTCTTCCAGCTGGTCCTGACTGACTTCGCCAAAGCATCGCGCGCGGTAGCTGCGTTCGACGCCGGTCGAAGGAAGCTCCATCTGCCGTTTGAACTCGCCGTCATTTGTCAGCAGCAGCAGGCCTTCGGTATTAAGATCCAGCCGTCCGATCGGCATCAATCGTGGCAGGTCCTTGGGCAGGACATCATATATCGTCTTGCGCCCGCTAAAATCGCGTTCCGCGGTTAAGCAGCCTTCGGGTTTGTGGAACAGATAAAGCTGCGTTGGGGCTGGTTGACCGACGGCTTTGCCATCGACCGCGATGCCGTGCAGTGATTTGAGCAATGTCGCTGGCGTTTCTATCTTCTCTCCATTGAGCGTAATCCGGCCATCGGCAATCATCCGCTCGATTTCGCGACGCGAAGCAACGCCTGCACGGGCAAGCAGCTTTGCGATGCGCTCCTCGCCTTCTTCACGTTCAAGCGCACCCTTCGACGGCGCGGCATTTGGACGTGGCCTACGCACTGGTTTTGTATCCCACCGTAGTTTGATTGGTTTGGTAGCACGGACGGGCGGGCGTGAGGGAGGTTGAGCCATGCGCGCGCCTTTGCCCTATTGCTGTGCAAAAGTCACGTGACGGTTATAGCCGTTTGCCATTCAGGAAAATGCCGTTAGGCATATGACAATAATTATTCGGGAGGCCGCATGTCAGTCGATTTAGTCCGGTTCATAATATTCGCGGCCATCATCGGTGGTCTGATATTCGTTGCACTAACGATTAAATCGTTCCGGCCTTATTTACGCAAAGCGCCAATGGTAGCGTTTTTGCTAGGTATATCCAGCGGATTTCCAATCACGCTGTTAATCGCGACGATGACATTCTGGCTGGCCAAGATCGGCATCGACACCGCCACCATCGGCTTTTTGGTTGCGCTCGGTATTCCGTACACGCTGAAGTTTTTGTGGGCGCCTTTGGTCGATAAGCTACCATTGCCGTTTCTAACCAAAGCATTCGGACAACGGCGTGGTTGGCTGTTTTTTGTCCAGGCGTTGCTATTCGTTTCCATTTGGCAATTGGGTGCAAGCGATCCCAAGCCAGGCCAAATTGGTTTGTTTGCCATTTGGGCTCTGATCACAGCGTTTCTTTCGGCCACGCAGGACATCGTCATCGACGCGTACCGCATCGAAATACTGGACGAAGAAGAATTTGCTCACGGCACTGCCACCAACCAGTTCGGTTATCGAACGGGCAATCTCATTGCCGGAGCAGGGACAATATATTTCGCCTCGCAAGAAGGCTTGGGACTCGGCTGGGCAACGGCATACGGGCTAACTGCCTTTGCCATCATACCGGCGATTATCGGTGCGTTCTGGATCGGCCCAGGCAAATTTATCGACCGTTTCTCCGATGCGTCCGGAATGACAGCTGCACAATGGCTGAAGGAAAGCGTGGTCAATCCGTTTCGCGAATTTTTGACTCGTCATGGTGCCTTTTACATTCTGGGATTTGTTCTTGTTTACAAGGTCGGCGACGCGATGGGGCAGGCGATGCTTAGCCCAATGATTGTCGATCTTGGCTTTGCCGATCTCGACTATATTTCGGCGAACAAGCTTTGGGGCTTTGGCGCATTGATCGTCGGCTCGGCGTTGGGCGCACCGTTTATATTGTGGCTTGGTATGGGGCGCGCGCTCCTCATCAGCGGCCTGTTGATGATGTTCTCCAACGTTATGTTCATGATCTTAGCTGCTACCGGCAATGATTACTGGATGCTGGTTGCGGCAATCTGCACGGAGAACTTGACCAGCGGCATTGGGCTTACAGTGTTCGTGACTTACTTGTCAGGGCTTTCGAGCCTTGCTTACACCGCGACGCAATTTGCTTTGCTGTCATCTTTTGCCGGGGTGGGACGTACATTTATGGCTGGACCGGCCGGGATAATTGCCGAGAATGCCGGTTGGGTCGGTTTCTGGGGCTTTACTGTGGTCGCCGCGATCCCTGGCATGATCCTGCTTTGGGTGCTGTGGAGCAAAGGCTATGTCGTGCAAGACATTAGGCAGACTGAAGCGGTAAATGAAAAAGCGCTTAAGGAGCCGGTTGGGCCGCTAAGGATATTGGGT
>JBKJLZ010000184.1:0-4221 GCA_046596705.1 Sphingorhabdus sp.
AGCGTGAGATCACTCAATTGGGCGCAGAACTGATCGGTAATGACACCGTGGCAGCAGTTTGCGAAATCGTATCGGTTGCCATTGACGCGCTGGAGGCGGCTGGCGCCAAAGAAATCATCATCGACTTCACACTGCCCGATCTGGTTGAAACCCTGGCGGTAGAGGCATTGCCTTTGCCAGCAGCGCAGATCAATGCTGTCCGCGCCGAACTCGACATGAAAGACGCCGGCGGTCTTAGTGCGCTTGGTGCAGATGCTTACTTGCCCTTGCTGACTGCGACTGGGCCCTTTGCCGCGGCGGTCGAAAAATTGCGCTCGATCGATGCGGGTGGTGCACTGGCGTCGCGGATCGACGCGCTGGAAGCGATTGCCGAGAATGTGTCGGACAGGGCGGCTGTTACTCTCGATCCAACCGAGCGGCATGGGTTTGAATATCAAAGCTGGTTCGGTTTCACGCTGTTCGCCAAAGGCTATACTGCGGCTTTGGGGCGTGGGGGTACATATACGATTGCGCGGTCGGATGGCGACGACGAAGTTGCTGTCGGCTTCTCGCTTTTCCCTGACCCGTTAATCGACAAAGTTCAGATCACCGAGGAAAGACGCCTATTTCTACCCATCGGAACTGCTCCAACGAAAGCGACACAGATGCGCCGCGAAGGTTGGGTTACCGTTGCAGCACTCGATGAAAACGACAATGCCGCGTCCTTTTCCTGCACACATATTTTAGCGAATGGCCAAGCTTTGCCGGTTTAACTAATCGAGCCGCGCCAAGAACCTGGCTATTTCATCACCGACAAAGCTACCTGCTTTTCCAGCGTCTTGGTTCACTGACATGTGTGTACTGTCCGGCACAGCTTTCACCTGGACCGCTGCTCCGTTGGCACTCAAAATTTTACCCAGTGCTTGCGATTGCGCCGTGGCATCGGGACGGCTTTCAACATGCAGAATAAGCCAGTTTCCAATATTCGGTGCTCCGGCGTGCGTAATCGGGGACAATGCTGCGTGTACCGCAGGATTGCTGCCGAATGCGGCGTCATACATGCCTTGCACTCTGTTACCCTTATACTGCATTTGTGCTGCGACATCATAGCCGGCGCCATCGAGCAAGATCATGCCCTTGATCACTGAAACCGGAACGTCGGCTTGATCCAGGTGGCGCGTATCGCTGCCCACCAGCGCCGCAAGATGCGCACCTGCACTGTGGCCCATAATAAAAATCCGTTTGGCGTCAAAGCCGAGCTTTGTGGCATTTTTACGGAGGTATGAGATGGCATTGGCGATATCGGTAGCTTGATCGCCGGGTGTGACTTTTGGCACCAGCCGGTAATTAAGCGATGCAAAGGCATATCCCAGCCCGTTGTAATATCCGGACTTGGGTCCCGCGCCATGCTTCTTGTCGCCAATCGACCAGCCACCGCCGTGAATGAACACGACAAGCGGGACGTCCGATTTGCCAGCAACGGCGAAGTAATCGAGTTTCTGTTTTCCGTCGCTGCCGTAGTTTAGTTCCTCACCGCCTTGCGCGACCGCATTTCGGTCTAAGCCGCCACGCGCCGCGACCCGTTCGCGGATTTCGGATCGGCACGAACCCGAGAGCTGATCGACTTTTTGCGTCAGGCAACCACGGATTGCTTCACGATTCATGCCGCACAATCGCACCACTTCCTGGCGGCAAGGGGTTGATAGCCGTTCACCAATCTGTGCCACTGCGCATGTTGCCATCAGCGCGATTGCGCTGCCCGCCAATATCCATTTCCGCATTTCTCGGATCCTCTGCACTCGTTTAAGGGCTAGACGTAGCCAGTCCATCCTCATAACGCGGGGCACGGCGAATCCCTTCGCAGGAATTATCTCACTGCGCAGAAAAAGGCCCTTTAGACAGGGAATACCTTATGGCGAATGTAACCGTAATCGGCGCACAATGGGGCGACGAGGGCAAAGGCAAAATTGTTGACTGGCTAGCGGAGCGAGCCGACGCGGTTGTTCGCTTTCAAGGTGGGCACAACGCGGGACATACACTCGTAGTAGGCGAAAAGGTCTACAAATTATCGTTACTGCCGTCGGGCATCGTCACCGGCACGTTGTCGATTATCGGCAATGGCGTGGTGCTCGACCCATGGGCGTTGCGCGATGAGATGGCGAAGCTGCGTGGGCAAGGTGTCTCGATCACCACCGAGAATTTTGCGCTCGCCGACAATTGTGCGCTGATCCTGCCTATCCACCGTGATCTTGATGGCCTGCGCGAAACCGCCGCTGGTTCTGGCAAGATCGGCACCACCGGTCGCGGCATCGGTCCGGCCTATGAGGACAAGGTTGGCCGCCGCGCGATCCGCGTGTGTGACTTGGCGCATCTCGACGCAATCGAGCCGCAGATGGATAGACTTTGCGCCCACCACGACGCGTTGCGTGCCGGTTTCGGTGAGCCGCCGGTCAACCGTGGTGCTTTGATCGCCGAGTTGAAGGAAATCGCGCCGTTCATTCTTGAATATGCACAGCCGATTTGGAAACGACTGAAGAAAGTTCGCAAAGCAGGTGCTCGGATATTGTTCGAAGGCGCACAGGGGGTGCTGCTCGACGTCGATCACGGCACCTACCCCTTCGTTACATCCTCCAATACAGTGTCCGGCACAGCCGCGAGTGGGTCCGGCCTCGGGCCCAACGCCACCGGCTTTGTCCTTGGCATCGTGAAGGCTTACACAACGCGTGTCGGCTCTGGGCCGTTCCCGACCGAGCTTGAGGACGAAACCGGGCAAAAACTGGGCGAGCGTGGCCATGAATTTGGCACCGTCACTGGCCGCAAGCGGCGCTGCGGTTGGTTCGATGCAGTGATAGTGCGGCAAAGTTGCGCGGTATCAGGGGTCACCGGCATCGCATTGACCAAGCTCGACGTGCTTGATGGGTTCGAGACGATCAAGATTTGTACGGGTTACCGGCTGAACGGCAAAGTATACGATTACTTACCTGCGCATTCTGCCGACCAGGCCGCGGTCGAGCCGATTTATGAGGAAATGGACGGCTGGAACGAAACGACGGCAGGTGCGAGAAGTTGGGCTGAACTACCTGCCCAAGCGATCAAATATATCCAACGGGTTCAGGAGTTGATCGAAACGCCGGTTGCATTGGTATCGACTTCGCCGCAACGTGAAGATACGATTTTGGTTAGAGATCCTTTTGCGGATTAATCTTATGCCTAATGGATATTTGAAAATTTTCAAGTTGCAGCGAAACTTGTCATATGGCTTTGAGCCGTGTGACGAACGCGACAGTCTGAATTTAGTTTCATTGTGCATTCACCGAATAGTCGCATTGATAAAGATATGACTACTCGTGATACCACAGCGCTGCTCTCTCTCGACGATGTCGGACTTAATCTGTCCGTAAGCGATCGGGCAATGGTAATCGCCTACGGCGCGGTGCAATGGCCATGGCTGCTTCGCAGCCTCCATGGCGGACGCAAGGCAGACAAAGCGGCGTTATTGAACCATCTTGAACTGCCACAGGACGCATTGCCCAATTTGGGAAGCTGGAAGGCTGACACCAATTTCTTATGGCATATTGTTAATGCGATCGAAGAACTGCGACCCGCGCAGGTGGTCGAATTGGGTTGTGGCGCTTCGAGTTTCATCATTGCGCGTGCGCTTCAATTGAATGGCGGTGGACGCTGCGTGAGTTACGATCAGCATAAAGAATTCGCGGCAATTACGAAGGAGTGGATTGTCGACAATAATATACCTGCTGATATCCGTCATGCTCCTCTCGGGCCGTCCCCTGATGGCTGGCCGGGACATTGGTACCAGTTAAGTGACGTGCCAGCAGAAATCGACTTGCTGATCGTCGATGGTCCACCATGGGCTATCCATCCGCATGTTCGCGGTGCAGCGGCCAGCCTGTTTCCGAAGCTCCGCCGAGGCGGCGTGGTATTGCTCGATGACGCGGCGCGATTGGGCGAGCGAGTTGTTGCCCGCCGCTGGAGGCAAGAGCATCACAATATGCGCTTCGTCCTTGACCGCAAGGGTGCCAAGGGGACACTGATCGGACGAAAGCTGGAAGGCTAGGTCTAACCCTAAGTCTTCGAGGACCGCTCGTCGGTCACCATATCTTCGGCCAAATCCAGGCCGCGTGCACCGCCATGCACCGTGTTCGCTGGCGCGTGTGGATGCTCCACAAATTCAGGCTCTTCTACTTCAAGCAATCCCTCCCATTTGGTAATCACCGAAGTCGC
>JBKJLZ010000279.1:0-3967 GCA_046596705.1 Sphingorhabdus sp.
GATCCCCAGATATCTTTCCAGGCTTTGGCATCGCTGTTGCCGCCCGAGCCGAAATCCATAGTTGAAATGTCACCATCGGGCAGGTTGTCGGGATCCATTCCTGCACGCTCGATAGACTGGCGAAGATAATTGCCGTGGACGCCGGTAAACAGCGACGAATAGACAATATCGGACGCTTTTGCTTCGACGATATTGTCCTTGTAGCCATCGACCGCGTTCGCCTCTTTGGTGGCGATAAATGCGCTGCCGATATAGGCCAAATCCGCCCCCATCGCCTGCGCTGACAATATCGAGGCCCCGCAAGCAATCGATCCCGAAAGCGCCACCGGCCCGTCGAACCATTCGCGAATTTCCTGGATCATAGCAAAGGGCGAAGTCACCCCGGCATGCCCCCCTGCGCCCGCCGCCACTGGAATTAGGCCATCGGCACCCTTCTCTATTGCTTTACGCGCATAACGGTCGTTGATCACATCATGCAGGGCAATGCCACCCCAGCTATGCACGGCTTGGTTCAGATCTTCTCGAGCGCCAAGCGAGGTAATGGTGATCGGCACCTGCCACTTGCCGCAAGTGGCGACATCTTGCTCAAGCCGGTTGTTCGATTTGTGGACGATCTGGTTGACTGCATAAGGGGCCGCCGGACGGTCGGGATTGTCGCGGTTATACGCCGCCAGTTCCTCGGTGATCTGGTGAAGCCATTCATCTAACTGCGCCTGCGGACGTGCGTTGAGCGCAGGGAAGGAGCCCACGACCCCCGCCTTGCACTGGGCAATAACCAGCTCAGGCCCGGAAACGATGAACAGTGGCGAGCCGATAACCGGCAGGCGGAGTTTGTCGAAAATTGCCGGAAGAGTCATGTTCGAGAATCCCTTGTTAATTGCACGTTTAAGCGCGGGTTAGCCACAATAGAAAGCGGCTGTCAAACTGGTGATCAAGCAGCCTTAGTTCCGTAACGGCAGCCTTGTATCCTCGCTATTCGCCGAAACAGAGCGGCGTAACCCAAGCGTTGTATACACGCAGCGTGAGAGCACGATTTCCATCGCCGGTGGGGCGGCCATGTTGGGTGGCATGATAGCTGCCAAAGTCCCCTTTGACCCATGGCTATCCATAGATGCCGCTAACATTCGGGTCGTCTGGCTGGTATGCCGCTGAAAAGTCATAGGCAGATGGCGAATGCGTGGTTTCTGCCAATTCCGCTTCCACCGGCTCACCCGTTATAGCTTCTGCGACCGCTGTGGCTTCGATGGCCGCGCGTTCCTGTTTCGCCCGCCGTCGCCCCAACGCTTCTTCAATTAAAGCCGCTTCAGCGGCCATTTCTGCTTGGACAACAGCTGCTGCTTCACCGCCAAACCAGCGTTCGCGCGCTTCCCGCGCCACATCGTGCAAGGGCTTCAATGCCGCTTCTTGAAGAACAGTTTGAATTCGTTCTTCCTCGTCGGTTAGCGACCGCTCATAATCCCAGTCGCCAAAACGCCCATGCTCGTCACCGTCATAATCCAGCGGAGGCGGAAAATCGGTTCGCCATTCGCAAACTTCGTCGCAAAACCAAACCGACATTGCCGCTGCAGTTTCGACCGGGTCGGTTTCTTCGTCTGGTTCGGCCTGAAAGCCCTCAGAAATCTGCGCAACTTCACGGTCATCGTCGGATTTTTCCCAAAGCCCCGACAGCGGATTGAAGCGGTTGTCGCGGCCTGCCAGCCAGCAAGCCACGGCAGCTACGCCGCTACCATCCCCGTCGGAAGGCGCAAGCCTGTCCAGAAACGCCTCCCAGTCGCCCATGATAACCTGCGCCACTTGCAGTTCCCCCGCATTCTCGGCGACACCATCGGCCATGCGGTCGAGTCGTTTGAGATATTCCATGCCGAGTCGGCTGTCGATGCGGCGGCGGCGGATGCGCACTTCGCCATTTTCATCGGCGGGTGTGCGAACATATTCCTCGTCGTAGCCGTGGATCGCGCGTTCGAGCAGATCATCGCCCAGCCGCCCCCGTGCAATCAAAACCGCCGCCGCCCAGCCGAGTTTGAAGGCTGCGCCATCACGGCGGTATTTCAGGTCATAAGCGGCGCGCGCCGACATGCCGACATGCTTTGCCGCAAGCGTTACCGAGCCGATAATGGCGAGATGTTCAAGGAATGCACGCTGGTTGGTGGGGGACCAATGGTAGTCTGGGGTGTTTGTTTGGGTGGGGAGTTGGATCATAGCTCGGCCTTCACATAATTCTAAACGAATCACATTGTAACCTATTTGGTTTTATGTAGGACAGTGGCTTTATTTGTCTATTTCGACAAAGTCTTAAAGCACGTTAGAAACAGTCGCATGTCGCCATCAGGAGGACGGACTGTTTCCGGCGGATGGTGGCTCGCCAGTTCAACATGATCCGCCGCTCGGGCTTCGGTGCCGTGGCCGATTAAACCCCAACCCCATACTCTTGCACCAGCAACCGCTCAGGCACATGCCATTCCTTCGATATCCGGCGAATCATTGGTAGCGTCAGCACGCGCTGACGCTTAGGGATTTCGGTAGCTCTGCTGTTGCCGATCAGATTGGCCAAATCGGCACGTCTGTGGCCTTCATGTGCCATGGCGGCTTCGATGGCCTCGACAGGGTCCATAGCTTCGAGCGGCCAGCGCTTTTCTTCATAAGCCTCAACCAAAGTCGCCAGCACATCCAGCCGGTCGCCTTCGGATGTGCAGTCGGCGGCACCCCATAGCACCTCAATTTCGCGCAAAGCCGCCTGATGGTCGGCGTTCGGCTTGATCGGTTTGATTTCCATATCAGATTCCTAAAATAAATTCATACTCCTCGGGGACTGTCCCTTTAGGGACTGTCCCCAATGGGACAGTCTTTGGGCCGCCCAAATGGTTTTCCTGTGCGCAACGCTGCCTCGATGATTGCTCCAGCGTCCAGCCCCTCGGCCAGCATCGACCGCCAATTCGGCACGTGCTGCCCTAGCTCGCGCCAATCGGTCAATCCGTCGTCAAGTCCGTCGATATGCGCCCGTGCGCTCGACCACCGCCACTCTTCGGCGGTTGTGACCAATCCGGCCGCTACCGGATTGCATTCGATATAACGTGCCGCAAACATCATATGCCGTTCATCCATCGGATAGCTGGCGTAGCGCCCTTGAAAAAGATGACCGCTTGCCTGCTGACGCTGGTTGATCCTCTGCGCATATTTGGTGTGCGCGCTCGAAAGCGGCGCGCGCAGGCCATCAATGTCGCTGGGTACGAGCATGAGATGGACGTGATTGTCCATCAGGCACCAAGCAAGACACCGAGTATCCGCTTCTTTTAGCGCGCGCGCCAAAATGTCGAGATAAGCCCGTCGGTCTTTGTCATCGAAAAACAGCTTTTGCTGACGGTTGCCACGCTGCGTGATGTGGTGAGCAACATTCGGAATGACGATGCGTGCGGTGCGGGGCATGGAGACGCTATACCCGTAGCGGGCCGTCGGCACAAGGACTGTCCCTTTGGGGACAGTCCCTAAAGGGACAGTCCTTGCTTAAACCCCATTCGCCGCGCTCAATATCGCCCGCACGCTCGCGGTTGCCACGTCGCGGCTGATGCCTACGCCGAACAGGATTGGCCCCTCGCCTACGCGGCATTCGACATAGGCGGCGGCTCTGGCGTCGGTGCCGTGGCCGATGGCGTGTTCGCTATAGTCGATGATGTCGAGTGAGCCGCCAAGCGCTGCCTCCAACGCGTTTGCTAGGCTTGAGATCAAGCCGTTGCCACGTCCGCTGACGCTTTGTTCGGTGCCGTCTATGCGGATTTTTCCGGCGAAGATGCGTTCGTCAGGGACTGTCCCCAAAGGGACAGTCCTTGACGAACGCATCTTCGCCGGAAAAATCCGCATAGACGGCGTGGAGCAAAGCGTCAGCGGACGCGGTAACGGCTTGATCTCAAGCCTAGCCAACGCGATGGAGGCCGCCCTCGGCGGCTCACTCGACATCATCGATTACAGCGAA
>JBKJLZ010000194.1:0-4774 GCA_046596705.1 Sphingorhabdus sp.
GGGTCTGCTGCAATTGATGCGGTTGCAGGGCGCGAGCAGATCGAAATATTCATGCTTCACCCACATGACCGTATCTCGGACGTTCAGCGGCGACAGATGACGACGATGCTGGCACCAAATGTCCACAATGTCGCGATAGAAGGCAGCTTCGACGACGCACAGGCGATGGTCAAACGGATGTTTTCCGACCCTGACATCAACGGTCCGCTTACCTTGTCGGCGGTCAATTCGATCAACTGGGCGCGGCTAATGGCTCAGGTCGTTTATTATTTCGCTGCTGCGCTCAGGCTTGGGGCTCCAGAACGGGCAATCGCATTTTCGGTGCCGACTGGTAATTTCGGAGATGTGTTTGCCGGATATGTGGCGGCTCAAATGGGGTTGCCGGTCGAGCGGTTGATTGTTGCCACCAACGTCAACGATATCCTGCACCGCGCACTTGCCAAAGGCGATTATTCGATTGGTGAAGTGACCGCAACCGCCGCGCCGTCAATGGACATTCAGGTTTCTAGTAACTTCGAACGACTGCTGTTCGACCTTGAGGGACGTGACGGGGCGACCACCGCTGCACGAATGAAATCGTTCGAAAAAACGGGCACGATGGTGCTGCCTGATGATATGCGCAAACGGGCGTCGTTCTTTACCAGCGCGCGTGCCGATGCTGATGAGATGGCGCTCGCGATGCGCTGGTCATATGAAAGTTGCGGCCAGATTATCGACCCTCATACGGCGATTGCGCTTCATGCCGCGCGCGCTGCCGAAATTCCAGCCGAGGTGCCGGTGGTGACGCTGGCGACCGCACATCCTGCAAAGTTCCGCGATGCCGTAGAACGAGCCACCGGTATCAGGCCGCCATTACCTGCGCGTGTATCGTCGTTGTTTGACCGCGAAGAGCATTTCGATGTCCTGCCCGGCGATTACAATTCCGTGCGCGATTACGTTATGGCACGCGCCGTTCGCTGATATGCAGCCCGACTTTGTCACTTTGATTAGCGAGCCGCGCGCAGATTACACGCTAATCGACAGCGGCAATGGCCGCAAATATGAGCGTTATGGAGACCGCTGTTTCATTCGCCCCGAACCTCAGGCCATGTGGTTGCCAGCACGCGATGATTGGGACGCTGACGCAGAATTCGTACCAGGCTCTGATGATGAAGGCGGTGGCCGCTGGTATAACAACAGACCAGTGCCGATCGACGGCTGGCCTTTGGCTTGGGAGGAAGTGCGTTTCAATGCGCAGTGTACTCCGTTTCGGCATCTGGGTTTCTTCCCTGATATGGACCCGGTATGGCGCTGGATGCGGGGGCAGGTTGCAGATATGACCGAACCGGTCGCAATGAACCTGTTCGGCTATACAGGGGTCGGGACGCTTGCTCTGTCGGCAGTCGGCGCACAGATGGTGCATGTCGATGCGTCGAAGAAATCGGTCGCACAGGCACGCGTGAATGCAGAGATGTCGGGAATGGCAGACCGGCCAATCCGCTGGATTGTCGATGATGCTGCGAAATTTGTCGCCCGAGAAGTGCGCCGCGAAAAGCGCTATGATGGAATTCTGCTCGATCCGCCCAAATATGGCCGGGGGCCAGACGGTGAAGTTTGGCGGCTGGAAGAAGACCTGCCGGGGCTCATTGCCAATTGCCGCCAGTTGCTAGACGCTAACTCGCGCTTTTTATTCCTGACGGTCTATGCCGTCCGAATGTCGGCGCTAGCGCTTGGCGCACTGCTTGAATCGCATTTCAGCGACTTGGGTGGTAAAATCGAATTCGGCGAGCTGGCGGTGCGCGAAGAAGCGCGCGGCCTTTTGCTACCTACTGCAATTTTTGCGCGCTGGTCGCATTAAGGGAAACATGACTGACAGCCTCACCCTCGAAATGCATGACCTTGTCGTCAATGTCCTGACCGGCATTTACAGTCAGGAAACGCATTTGCCGCAGCCGTTAAAAATCTCGATCAGTGCATCACTTGACATGGCTGATCATTTTGCGCCCGACACGCCTTTATCGGCGTCGAAAAATTACATGAAATTGAAAGAAGCGGCGACGGAATTGCCGGAGGGCGTGCATTTCACGCTAATCGAGGCAGTTGCCGACCATATCATGGACCGGTTGTTTGCTGGTGATAGCCGAGTTAGCCATATCATGGTCAAAATCGTCAAGCTGGCTATTGCTGAAGACGGCGAAGCCATCGGCATAACAATGACGCGCACCCGCAAATGAGCAGTCCGCGGCCGCTTGCGCTTGTCACTGGCGGCATGCGCCGGCTGGGGGCGGTAGTTGCCAATCAGCTCGCAAATGCGGGATACGATCTGGCGCTGTCGAGCCATGCCGATGGCCAGCCAGGGACCGAGTTCGGGGCAGGGACCGATTGGCATTGCTTTGTCGCTGACCTGGCGGATCCGCAAGCGCCCGCAAAACTGATGGGTGACGTGGCAACCCATTTTGGCCGAGCGCCAGATCTGCTCGTCAACAACGCGGCCATGTTTGGGCAGGATGACTGGCAGACAATGGAGGCCGGGACGCTCGACGAACATTTCCGCCTTAACACATTTGCTCCGCTGTTATTGGCGCAAGCGCTGGTAAAATTAGCATCGCACCAAGTGGCGATAGTTCATATCACCGACCAGCGGATTGCAAATCCGCACCGCGACCAGATTAGTTACACTCTGTCGAAACAGGCATTAGCGGCATCGGTGCGGACCATGGCTTTGGCTTTCGGGTCAAAAGCGCGAGTGAACGCAGTTGCTCCTGGGCTGGTAATAGTTACCGATGACTATGTCGATGGTCAGGCCGAACGGCTGGCAACATTAATGCCGCTCGGTGCGTTGCCCGATCCTGATGCCGTAGCCGAAGCTGTGCTGTATTTAGCAAGTGCCCGGCATGTGACCGGGCAGACATTGTTCGTCGACGGCGGCGCTCATCTGAAAAGCTTCGAGCGCGATTTTATCTACCTCTAACGGACGCGCCATATCTTGATGCCAGCACCCATGTCAGGCAATGGCTCCAGCCATGAAGGTGTGTTCCCCTTGGACAATTGAGCCCAGAGACCAGACGGGTTTTTGTGCACATAGAAATCAAGCTCGGCCTCTTGCGGACAGGCCGCCAGATAGCCGATGCTCCGCGCTTGCAGCAGCCGATGCGCGACAGCAAGGTCAGAGCGAAAAATCTGGATATGGTCGTGCATCGCTTGTTCGTTGCGATGATGGCTGCTGGCGAGCACCTTATGCTGTGTCTGCGCGAGTATCGTCGGACCCATGTCGAAGGGGGCAAGGAAAATGCCCTTCGGCAGCGATGACAGAGACCTGACTGAAAACGCCGACTGGCATTTGTCTTCCGAGAGCGTCTCAATCTGCGTTTTCGACACAGCTTTCTCGGGTATAATGCGAACCAGCGAAGACACCACTGCCCCGGGAATCAAAAGTAACAGCATCACTGCAACAAGCGTAACACGCTGCACGGCGATTTTTGAGCGACGATAGCGTTTCAACAGCAACGCAATCAGTACTGCGGTCAACGGGATGGCATAAGCCGTCGCGACTGAGATCGCGCGGACAACGAATATCGAGAGCAACAGGCCGTAGAAAAAGAAGTAACCGATTGTATCGAGTGTGCACCGGTCTTCGCGTTTCAACGACCCGCGCAATACCAGCCAGCTCAGCGCGCCGCAAAAAAGGCTCGCGCCAAGATTGATGGCGGTGCGCCACGACTGGTGCCAGATCGGTAGGCCTTCGCTAATTTGCATGTACCAATATTCCCGAACCAGCGGGTCCATATTGCCGAAAGCGCCAAAGGCACATTGCGGTGCAGCGAGCAGCAGCAATCCAAGAGCGCCACCGCCCGCAATGCCAGCGGCCGCTAGCCTCAACCGCCAGTCGTCGGGCAGGAAGCGAATAGCGGGCGCCATCACCAGCGTCGCCAGTAATATCGCACCGACATGCGGCGGCGAGATGGTATCGCACCACACCGGGGCTGAGAGCCCGCCCGCCTGTGTGCCAAAAAACAAGAGCGACGACGCCATTGCAAAGCTGACCACCGTCCAAAAAAAACGTTGGCCTTCACGCGCATTTCGCACCCAGCGTAGGCCGAGCAGCAGGAAGAAGGCTACGGTCATCGGCGCACCTTCAAGGCTGATATGCAGCCAGAACGCAAGCGCCAAGCCAAGGATTAGCCCGGCCTTGCGCATGTCCGCCCAGAAAACTGTCGAGAGTGCCAGCACCGCCATTGCTAGTTGCCAGCCGTGATGGTCGATCCGCATCGGCCTGAGCTGAATGAGCAAAGCGCCTGTGAAAAAAGTGATCAGGGCTGCCGCGACCCCGGCTTCACGTGATGAAAGCTTCGTCGCAATGCGCGCTAGCATATAGGCTATCCAGCCGAGCAGCAGCAATGGTACCGCCGTGCCAGCGATCATTTCTGCCGCGGGCTGGCCGAACAGCGGGCGCAATAGTAGGACAAGGAGCGCTAGTGGCAGCTCGATCAGACGCGACCAATGCACCGGTGCGCCATCGGGCGGGTTCATGCGATATTGAGTTGTGTCGAACCAGCTCTGCCCGTTCAGAAAATCGCGCAGTTGTACCAAACGCAGTTGATCATCGGGGTCCCATCCTGAAAGCGTTGTGATCTCAGTCCAGCCCGACCAGATTAAAGCTGCCGATACCAGCAGCCAAAGGCATAATATGGGCAAGTCGTCGCGCCAATCGGGACTGCTGGACGGCATCATTTACGCACCTGCCAGATACGAAACGGGCCCAAAGATGGTCGCTCGACAAGTAAATCAAACTGCT
>JBKJLZ010000097.1:0-5828 GCA_046596705.1 Sphingorhabdus sp.
ATCAACCCTGCCGACTGGTTTGCGGACAATGCAAATGGCTGGATTATGGCTGAACTCCGCCTTCCCAGAGCGCTGTTGGGCTTAGCCATCGGTGCTGTGTTGGGCCTCTCAGGAGCAGTAATGCAGGGGTATCTGCGCAACCCGCTCGCCGACCCAACAGTGCTCGGTGTTTCTTCAAGTGCGGCACTTGGCGGTGTAACGGCCATCTATCTTGGGCTGACCAACTTACCTTTGGGTCTGTTCGGTTTTGCAATGCTAGGCGCTGGTTTGAGCATCATCATACTGCTGATGCTTTCTCGACGCGGTGGGCCGCTGGGGTTCATTTTGGGTGGCATGGTGGTTGCAACGCTCGCCGGATCACTCACCGCCTTTCTGATCAGTATCGCCCCAAACCCCTTTGCCGCAAGCGAGATCATCAACTGGCTAATGGGCGCGCTTACCGACCGGCTTGTCGAAGACGTTGTTATTGCCCTGCCCTTCATGGCGGTGGGCGCCATATTGCTGCTGACAACGGGCAGCGCACTCGATGCGCTGACCTTAGGCGAAGACGGTGCGCGCAGTCTCGGCGTCGATCTGAAACGCTTGCAGTGGATCATCGTGTTTGGCGTTGGCCTAAGTGTCGGAGCATCGGTGGCGGTTTCGGGAGTAGTCAGCTTTGTAGGGCTGATTGTCCCGCATCTCATCCGCGGCCTCTATGGCGAGCAGCCGTCGGCGATATTGCTGCCCTCGGCTCTAGGCGGCGCGATCCTCACCTTAGTTGCCGACAGCATCGTTCGGCTTGTTCCCGGCCCCGGCGAAATACGGTTGGGAATTGCTATGGCGGCGTTGGGCGCGCCCTTTTTTCTGGCGTTGTTATTGCGCGGCAAGCGTGGTGCGGCGTGATACTTACAGCTAGTAATCTGACCTTTTCTCATGGCGCAAAACCCGCCTTGTCAGGCGTCTACGCGACATTTGCACCGGGCAAATTCAGTGTAATCCTGGGGCCTAATGGTGCGGGCAAATCTACCCTGCTAGCTTGCCTCGCCGGTCTGCATCGGCCTGATGCTGGTGAAACCCTGCTCGGCCAATTACCAGTCGCAAAAATGCCTGCAAAACTCCGCGCCAAGGCGATAGGTTTACTTCCCCAAGGCGCCGAAACGCATTGGGCGATCAATGCTGAGGCACTAGTCGCGCTCGGCCGCTATCCGCATTCCAACGGGTTGCGGGCTCACCGGGCCGCAATCGATGCTGCAATGGCTGCGACCACAACCACAGCATTTAAAGGCCGCCCGGTAACACATCTGTCTGGTGGGGAGCGTGCACGCGTCCTCATGGCACGGGTGCTAGCGGGCGAGCCTCAATGGATATTGGCAGACGAGCCACTTGCCAATCTCGACCCAGGTTATCAGATCGACATGCTCGAATTGCTCCGCGTGCAAGCGGATCAAGGTAAAGGCATCATTGCAGTGCTGCACGATTTGTACCACGCAGTGCGCTTCGCCGATCATGTCGTGCTGCTGCATGATGGGCGTGTTTTTGCACAGGGCAATGTCGCTTCAGTAGTTACCCCGCAAAATCTGGCAGATGTTTACGGTATTGACGCGACTCTTGCGGAAGACGAGGAAGGGGAGGTAAATCTAATCATCAAAGGCAAGATATGACCCGCCTGCTCCCATTCACCGCGTTATTGCTCGTCGGTTGTGCGACTACACAACAAGTCGCCACCCCGGCTGCCGCACCACATAGCGCGCAGGAGGCATTGCGCCCTTATTACGCAACGCTTGATGCAAAGCTGCCCAAAGCTCCGGCCAACCCTGCACTCACCGCCGACACCGTTATCACGCGCTTCGCCTTCGGCTCTTGCGTCAACGAAAACCGCGATATGAAATTCTGGGATGTTATCGCCGCGCAGAAGCCGCAGGCGTTCCTGTTGATCGGCGACAATGTCTATGGCGACACCCGCGCGACCAGTGGCGCGAACATCCCGACGCTGGTGGCGAGTTATAAAAAGCTCAACGCGCGCGTTGAGTTCGACCGTTTCCGTCGCCACGTTCCGATGATGACGACATGGGACGATCATGATTTCGGCGCGAACGACGCAGGAGGTAGCTTTGCCTTCAAGGAATATGCCGAGAAGGTTTATGAGAATTACTGGGGTTCGTCCGACGAGGTTAGGGCGCGTCCCGGCGTCCAGGAAAGCCGCATCGTCGGGCCAGAGGGCAAACGCGTTCAGTTCATCATCCTCGATGCTCGCTTCTTTCGCTCGGATCTTGCGAGCATGACCTACCGCGACCCCGGCCCGCCATTGGGCTGGTACATTCCCAACAACGACGCCAAGGCGACGATATTGGGGACTGAGCAATGGCAATGGTTAACCGAGGAATTGTCCAAGCCTGCGGAGTTGCGGTTCATCATCTCCTCTACGCAAGTGGTGACCGACGCGCATAATTTCGAAGGCTGGACAAATTTTCCGAAGGAGCGCGAGCGGCTTTATGCTTTGCTCGCACAAAAAGGGTTGAACAACGCCATTTTTCTCACCGGCGACCGGGATGCGGGCGGCTTCTACAAAGCCAGTGTTCCCGGCGTTTCTCAGCCGGTTTGGGAATTCACTTCAAGCTCGTTGAACTTTGCGTTCGGCAAAGGTGACGGCGGTGGCAAAGAACCCGACCCGACGCGGACTGGCGGTTTTTGGGGAATTCCCAATTTTGGCCAAATCGACATCGACTGGGAAGGGAAAAAAGTGATCATGTCTTTACGCAAAGACGACGGCAGCGTTATCGAAACGCAGGTTGCTAACGTGATCGATTAATCTCCGAATAGTCAAGCGCAGCGATTTTCTTCATTACCGCATCTCTGATAGCATGGGCAGCAGTTAAGGGCACAGCGATCATATCCAACGTGCCGCCCGCGATACCGAACTTTAAAGTCGCCAATCCAAGCCGGCGCGAGATGAGGCCTTGGCTAATTTCGACGGTTTGGACCTTTACCTGTGGCGCAATCGTTAGCGTCTGCTGCCACCAGCCGCGCCGAACATAGATTTGCGCCTCGTCGAGCGCATAGCGGTATTTGCGCCAGTCTAGCCAAAGAAATGGCACAAAAGGTACGATCAACAGCAGCAGCAATAATGAACGCAACGAGCTGCTACCTGCGAATAACACCATCGCGGCCATCGCGGCAAATATTGCGGGCAATAATATCAAGATTTGGAACATCCAGTGACGGCGGTCGCCGGGCCGAAAATCAGTGTCGTTGCCTGGCGCATTGATAATTGCAGCTTCGGCAATTGGCCAAATCTCATTTAGGGTAGCGAAAGGCGCGGCTACGTAATTGCTCTCCTGCTTGCTGTCCTGCGCCAGGCTGACAAATTTCAATGCGTGCCAGCCGCGCCGCCTTCGAACCGGCCCGGTTTGAATGACTGCCGCTTGCACACGGTGCGCTGGCATCATTACGTCGGTAAGCGTCAGCAACCCGCGGCGGCGTCGGAAACCCTTATCGCTGCGGTCGAGCCGAAAACCATGCTCCTTCAGCATCGTGCGGATTACTCCCGACGCAAAGCCAGTAAGCAGTAATAACACAAGCGCGATCGCGGCGAACACAATACGCGCAGTCAACTCTATGTCGCTGATCCGGTCTAGGGTTATGCCGCGATCTTCGGCTATGCCTATCCATGCCCCGATATCCCAAAGATCGAAGGGCAGGAACGCATCGAACTGCTGCGCTACGCCACCAAGAACAGCAAAGATAATCAAAGAGAAAGAATACAGGCCGAGGGTAAACACCCGTTTGCCGTCCATCGCAAAAATCGGTGGCGGATCGATGTGCTCGACCGACTCGTTTTGTTCGATAGACGCCGAAGCTCCGCTTTTTCGTGCGCGCACGAGTTCGCGCAAGTTTTCGGCATCGGCCATGCTAACAAAGCTCAGCTTGGCGTCATCTCCATCGCCGCCACCGGTTTCGAACTTGACCTCTCCAAGCCCCATGATCCGCGCCAAGGGCTTTTGTTCGATGCTGACATCCTGAATACGCTCATAGGGGATTGAGCGCGCATTGCGGCTAAGTATTCCGCTTTCAATGCGGATGTCGTGTTCGCCTATGTAATAGCGAAAGCGCATCCACGCCAGCCAGCGGAAAAAGAGACTGGCGAACAACACAAGCACGATGATCGCGGGAATCAGTATCGGATTGCCGGAAGACCGAATGCCAAACACTGCTGCAACGATCGGAAACACCAGCTGTGGCAGGCCGGTTACAAAGCCGACTAGAAGGCCCGAGATATGGAGGCGTTCGCCTTCATTGCTGCTTACCGGTTCGATTGTGGTCGCCGGGTCGTTCAAATCTGGTCCTGCCGAATTGCCGCCCGGATCGTCTCGCGCATCGCCAGCGCATCGGCATGAAGCAGGCCTGGCAGGCTCACTGTACTGTTGTGGTTGCCCGCCGTATGTACGGTCAGTTTTGCCACACCGTAACGCCGGTCTAGCGGCCCTTGTTCGACATCGATATGCTGGATTCGGCCGAACGGAACAACAGTATCGCGGAAGAACATATATCCGCGAACAATGCGCAGCCGGTCGGGTCCCATCGCGTAACCCCAACGACGATATTTGCGCGCTGGAACGACTAGAACCAAAAATATATAAAGAGCGAGAGCAGGCAATAAAAAGGTACCTGGCGGAAATCGCTGCGCGGCCTCCAACACTCCGGCGACAATCAGCAAAGGAGCCAGCCCTATTGCAGATGCTATACGCGTCGTAGTTAAATAGGCTGGGTTAAGCGGAACTAACTCATTTGCGGCATCGATAGTCATGTAACGGATATGCGCAGACTGTGTTGCATATGCAAGACGCTTTACCGAGCCAAAGCAGCGTTGGCTTCGTCCATGAGCTTGGCGATGATATCCACGACAGGCCGCTCGACATGCACCATGCCGACCGACTGACCGGCCATCACCGACCCATATTCGACATCGCCGTCGATCACTGCGCGGCGGAGCGCGCCCGCCCAGTATTTCTCGATTTCAAGCTGTGCCGCTTCCATGTCGATTTCGCCGCGATCGAGCATTGCCGCGACCTCGACCTGTTTGGCGGTAAACAATTCGGTGCCCTTGTTCTTTAGCGCGCGCACCGGAATAACCGGCAGGCGCGGATCGATCTGCACACTCGCCACCGCGTCGCGGGCATTGGCGCGCAGGAACGCCGCCTTGAAATTGGGATGAGCGATGCTTTCATGCGCGCAGACGAAGCGAGTGCCGAGTTGCACCCCAACGGCACCCATTTCGAGATAGCTTGCCATCATACCACCGCGCGAAATCCCTCCCGCAACGAAGATCGGCAGCTGCTCGGCCAGCTCGGGCAATATTTCTTGCGCCAGTACTGAAGTCGCCACTGGCCCTATATGTCCGCCAGCCTCGCTGCCCTCAATAACCAGCCCATCGACACCCGAGCGGAAGAACTTTTTGGCCAGCGTCAGCGCAGGCGCAAAACAAATGACTTTCGCGCCAAAATCCTTGATCGCCTCGATGCTCCCCTTGGGCGGCAAACCGCCTGCGAGCACAACATGGCTGACATTGTAATTCGCGCAAACCGCGATCAAATCCATGATCTGTGGATGCATGGTGATCAGGTTCACCCCGAAGGGTTTGTTTGTCAGCTCTTTAGTCGCAGCAATCTCCGCATCGAGCAATTCCGGCGTCATCGCCCCACAAGCAATCACCCCAAAGCCGCCTGCGTTCGAGATAGCGGAAACCAGATTGCGCTCCGAAACCCAGGACATTGCGCCGCACATGATGGCAACTTCGCAACCAAGGAAATCGGTCCCGCGCTGCATTAGGTGGGCGAGTTTTGTCACTCAGC
>JBKJLZ010000161.1:0-3275 GCA_046596705.1 Sphingorhabdus sp.
CAAATGATTGTCGGCGATGTCGGTATATTGGTCTTCGCATACCAGCAGATGGCCGTTGGGCATGACTGCGATGTTGTCGCCATAATTGTAAAATGCCGCATTGGTCGACTCCATAAAAAGGTCGATCATCCCCGGTGCATCGCTCTCGCCCGAATGGCCTTCGTTGACGGCGGGGACATAGCGGAAAATCTGGCCGAACTTAGCCGCGCCGCCATTGGTGCAGGCGAAGAACAATTCTCCCTTGCCCCAGAATATGCCCTCGCCGCGCGCGAACAGTGCCGCGCCTTTCGCCGCACCTTGCTTGCGCAAATCGTCTTTGGGGCTTTCGGGATCCGACAGCGGCACCCATTTGACGCGATATTGTTTGCCTTTGCTAACCTGTACTTCTGTCCAGTTACGCGTGTCCTTGATTTCGGCCTCGACGAAGGCCAACGCCTCCAATCGGCCGCCTTTCGACAATTGGCCCTTTTCATTCGGAATGAAGCGGTAGAGCAGACTGTCGCCGCGATCCTCTGTCAGATAGGCGATACCCGTTCGCGGATCCACACACGCGGCCTCGTGATTAAATCGGCCCATCGCCTTTAGCGGAACCGGCGTCACGAGGCCTCTGTGCGCTGCCGGCACCTCGAAAATATAGCCATGATCCTTGCCAACGCCGTTCCCCGCCTTGGTCATATTTTCCTCGCAGGTCAGCCAACTGCCCCAAGGGGTAATGCCGCCCGAGCAATTGCGGATCGTGCCGGAAAGGCTGAGCCACTCGGCCTCGCGCTGGCCGGTCTTCATGTCGTAAATCAACGTCGTCGTTCCGCCCGGCAGCGGCATCGAACTATTGTCCGCAATGCGGTCGTAGGTAATCAAGTCCTTGGGCACCGGACTAGCGAACGGACCCACTGACTGGTCGCCGACACTCAATTCGTGATTACGAACCAGCGCAACCTTCCCCTTGCCCAGATCGAACGCACCCATTCCGTCGGCTGAATTGGGAACGAGAAAGCCATCATCCATGACATTGCCGAGGCGCGAGATCACCCGGTAACTAAACCCCTTGGGGAGATCGATCAGATTGTTGGGATCACGCAATAACGGGCCGTAGCCGCGGACCTCATTCATTCCAGCAACCGGTGCCTGCGCCATTGTGCGCGCGGCGAGACCAGCGAAGGCGATGCTGCCAAGGCCAAATCCGAACTGACGGCGAGTGATTTGCAAATTTAGCTCCCTCGAATCGCTTATATTCGACTGCACCGGAAAGATGACATTGCGGTTGCAGCTTGATAGAGCGCGGGCAAATCAAACCAAAGGCTTTTATTCCCCATGACAGTTCGCACTAGAGTCGCTCCATCGCCAACCGGCGACCCGCATGTTGGCACTGCCTATATCGCGCTGATCAATTATTGCTTTGCGAAAAAGCATGGGGGCGAATTCCTGTTGCGGATCGAGGACACTGATCAAGCGCGTTCGACCCCGCAATCCGAAAAAATGATCCTTGAGTCGCTGAAATGGCTAGGCCTCAGCTGGGATGAAGGCCCCGATGTCGGCGGACCGAACGGTCCCTATCGCCAGTCCGAACGCAGCGCGATCTACACCGAGCATTGCGACCGGTTGCTTGCCGATGGCCACGCTTTCAAATGCTACTGCACCTCGGAAAAGCTGACCGACATGCGGCGGCACCAGATTGCCGCAAAGCAGCCACCGAAATATGACGGTACTTGTTTGGCATTAACAGATGCCGACCGAGCGAAGCTAGATGCCGATGGCGTATCTCACGTCGTCCGAATGAAAATTCCGGCCGAGGGCAAGTGCATTGTCCAAGACACTCTGCGCGGCAAAATCGAGTTCGAATATGCCGTCGTCGATATGCAGGTGCTGATGAAATCAGATGGCCTGCCTACTTATCATCTAGCCAATGTTGTCGACGATCATCTGATGGGCATTACCCATGTCATGCGCGGTGAGGAGTGGATTTCGTCTGCGCCAAAGCATCTTTTGCTCTACGAGTATTTCGGCTGGGAACCGCCGGTTCTCACTCATCTGCCGCTCCTTAGAAATGCTGATAAGTCGAAACTGTCCAAGCGCAAGAATCCAACTTCGATCCTGTTTTACCAGCGCGCAGGGTATTTGCCGCAAGCGATGCAGAATTTCCTCGGTCTGTTCATCAAGTCGGCCAGTGAGGAGGATGAAAAAACCTCATTGCAAAAACTGATCGACGGTTTCGACGTGCATAACATTTCCCTTGGCGGGCCGGTTTTCGATACATCGAAGCTCGACTGGCTCAACGGCCGCTATTTGCGGGAAGAGTTGGACACCACCCAGTTTCTCGATGCGATCAAGGCTTGGGCGCTGAACGACGAATATCTCACGCCCATTGCCGAAATGGCGCAGGCCCGGATTACCAAATTGTCTGATCTTGGCAGCCTGGTCGGAATGTTCTTCATGAACCGCCTCGACGGTCTAACCGCAGAAACCTTGCGCGATGGAGTCAAAATCGACCAGGATCAGCAACGCGCGGCTTACACGCTGGCGCTCCAACAGTTCGATGCCATCATCGACTGGAACAAGGACGCTGTTGAAGCCACGCTACGCCGCACCGCTGAAGTGCTCGACACCAAACTGAAAGACGTCATCCGCCCGATGTATATTGCGATCACGGGCCAGCCGCAGGGTGTACCCTTGTTTGATGCCATCACTCACCTCGGCCGAGACATAATCCGCGAACGCCTCCGCCACGCGCTGGAATTGCTTGGTCCTGCGAGTAAAAAGGAAGCTGAGGCATGGGCAGCACAGCTGACGAAACCAGCGGCGGAATGATGTAAAAAAGACACGAAGGCGCAAAGGGGGCGGATTTGGACGACAGGTCGGAAATGCTTGTGACGCTGGTGCTGAATAGCGGACTGCAATTGCACCGGCAGGTCGGCCCCGGCTTGCTCGAGTCGGTGTATGAGGATGTGCTGGCCGACAGGCTTGCTAATTCAGGATTGAAGATCGACCGGCAACAGCCGGTCAATATTGTCATTGATGGCAAAACCTATCCGCAAGCGTTTCGGTTCGACATCTTGATCGAGGATCGCCTTCTCATAGAGGTCAAATCAATTGAAAAGCTTGGCCCGATTCACATTAGCCAAACACTGACATATATTCGCCTGATGAATCTCCCAATCGGACTGTTGCTGAATTTCGGAAATGAAACATTTAAACAAGGCATCCGCCGCGTGGTAAACGACCGTTATGCCAAATAAGCCCCCTTTGCGCCTTCGTGCCTTTGCGTCTTTTTTACATAA
>JBKJLZ010000015.1:0-3299 GCA_046596705.1 Sphingorhabdus sp.
GGTCGGCTTGAACGACTTGTTAGGTGTGCAACCTATGCACTACCCACCAACCAATGCCGCCTAAAACTAAAAGCCAAATCAAAATAATTGCTACTGCCATAACGCGGCTGACCGGTCGATCAGATGCAGCTTGAGCTTTTTGTCGGGCCGACAGCATCACCTCTGTAGGAGTTAGCCGGACAACAAGCGCCAAGCCAAGTGGGATAAGAATTAAATCATCCAAGTAGCCCAAGACCGGAATGAAGTCTGGAATTAGATCAATGGGGCTGAGGGCGTAGGCAGCTACAAATAGTGCGAACACGCGGACGAACCAAGGCGTTCTTGGATCTCTGGCGGCAAAGTAGACCACCAGGGTCTGCTGCTTCAGGCTCTTTGCCCACTTTCCGAGCGAGGAAACTGTCATGCACACCTAACGCTTGAGTTAAGCCGACCCGTGGCGGGGCGGCGACAGCGTGCAAGCGTAGCGCATAGCACGCTGTTGATGCCACGACATGGGGTCGGCTTGAACGAATTGTTAGGTGGCGGGGGATGCCGGTGCAAGTTCAATCCCGGCGCACTTGCCGAAAGACGAAGCGGGAAGGCCCGGACGCGCACCCGAGAACCTTCAGCCGGATGTGTCCGAAGCAACCGCATCAGTCGCGGGAAAAACTACCGCACCAAACACCGTTTCCGAAGCCGCCAAACGTAACGCCTGCGATGTGTGAGCGCGCCAGACGGACTTGACCGAAGAAGCACGCCGCATGAAACACACCGAAGAGCGAAACCCACCGAAGCCGGAAAATTCACCGTGTTGAAAAGCCAGCCAATCAAGCGCTTTTCTGCCGCCTAACGCCTGAGTTAAGCCGCCCCGCAGCGGGGTGGCAACAGCGTGCAGCGTAGCGTAAAGCACGCTGTTGACGCCA
This sequence comes from Sphingorhabdus sp., assembly GCA_046596705.1. Taxonomy (GTDB): domain Bacteria; phylum Pseudomonadota; class Alphaproteobacteria; order Sphingomonadales; family Sphingomonadaceae; genus Sphingorhabdus_B. The sequence goes on from JBKJLZ010000015.1 coordinate 903, forward strand.
CGATGTGGGGTCGGCTTGAACGAATTGTTAGGCCCGTGCCCGCAGCTTGACCGCTAGCCCGTGCGGCGCTAGATTGGCGGCAGGTGCTGAACACACCTTCTATCAGCGGTCGAACCGCGTCCGAAAACCTGCGGTTTTTTTGTGCCTATAGTTTTGTATCTATGGCCGGGTAGCGCGCAGCCATACAATACCCGAAAGGGGAAAACTGCGGGCCGTCTGATAGCGGTGTTCAAGTACCCGGCCGCCCCTCTGAACAAGGGGCGTATTGAACAAATCTATCAGGAGGCCAAGATGGCTGCGAAAAAAAGAGTGTTGCCGAAGCCGCGTTTTTTAACGGTGGGCTATCAGTTCTACGAAAGCCAGCACAAAGACATGGAACGCCGAACCCGACCAAGACAAGTACCGTTCTTACGTTTGAGCGGCGATTGGTTGCATGCGGCAGGCTTTACGGTAGGCCAGAAAGCACGAGTGCAAGTGACTGAGCGCGGCATCACGATCGTAGCCGAAGAGTAATGCGAACAATGCCGCAGACGGACGAACATCCGCTTGCGGCATTCTGCTTTTTACGGGCCTAACGCCAGAGTTAAGCCGCCCTGTGGCGGGGCAGCGGACATGTGCAAGCGTAGCGTAAAGCACATGGCCGATGCCACGACATGGGGTCGGCTTGAACGAATTGTTAGGTGGCAACCCGGCGAATCTTACGGCGCAAACCCGATGAGCCGACTACGCCATTTGTGTGAACCAAAGGCAGAGAGCAAAAGATAGGTCACCGCGAACACAACAAGAAGGCCGAACACAGTGCTACGGAGCAGAGAACTCGGGCCGTAACCGACAAAGAATGCCGATAGGCCCATCATGGCGCCTAGCAAGAAGCACAACAATCTAGCCGAAATGCTGCTGATCTTTGACATGTAGGGGATTCTCTATTGCCGCCTAACGCCTGAGTTAAGCCGACCCGTGGCGGGGCGGCGGACATGTGCAAGCGTAGCGTAAAGCACATGGCCGACGCCACGACATGGGGTCGGCTTGAACGAATTGTTAGGCGCGGAGGAAACCGGCGATGGTGAAGCTGTAGCGGACTTGCCGAAAGCCGAAGCCGGGATGCCTGAGTGCGCCTCGTGAACTTTCAGCCGGATGATTCCGAAGCAGCGGGTCCGACGCGGAGAACCCAACCGATGACGCTCGTTGCCTCCGAAGCCGGCAAGCGCAACGCATGCAACGTGTGAGCGTGCATTGCGATGTAACCGAAGAGGAAACGTGCCAGCAAACTAACCGAAGAACATGCCAGCCGAAGCCGCAAAACTTTCCGAGACGAGCAACCAACTACCCAATGCTCTTTGCCGCCTAACGCCTGAGTTAAGCCGACTTGCGTAGTGGAGGCAAAAGCGTGGCAAGCTTTTTTTGCCACGCTTTTGCCGTAACGAAGCAAGTTCGGCTTGAACGAATTGTTAGGCGGCAAAGCATCTATCTGAAAGTGCCTGGTGAAGTTTGCGCAGATCATCTTGCAAGCTTGGAAGAACTGCTTCATGCAGAAAGCGGAAGTCTATGTAATCAATCATGCTCTTTAACTGGTGGTCTGGAACCTCACTGGGTTCTACCTTGGATAGCTTGACATCTAACTCAATGGCCTCCTCGGCGCTATATGAGCCAGACTCAATTGCATCAAAGATTGAATTATTCATTGTTGGGCCACCGACTGCTGAAGCTCAGTTGCAAATCAGATTGTCACCAACCATTTGGCATCTCCGCCCGTCGGAACAAAGAATGCTTTGACCGACCACCTGACAGCTTGAGCCATTCGATCCGATCCAAGTGTTGCCTGAGCGGCGGTAGGTAGTGCCGCCATATGCACCTTGAGGAGTTATAGGCTGAACTTGTGGCGGAGTGTATTGCTGGCTTTGCTGAGTAATCTGTTGGCCGGCGTTTTGAAACGTTTGACCCACTTGCTGCATGCTTTGGTTGAGTTGCTCCATTTGCATCTGCTGCTGGGCCATCTGGATTTGATACATCTGCAATTGCTCATATGTCATGGCATCCCTGTATCCAGTGTCAGAGCCCTTCTTGTCTGTACACATGACTCTGGTGTTAGAAAGCGGCCTCACGCGGACACAGTTTGAATCGCCTGCCATGTAGTAGTTGCCATTATAGAAATTGGGCATTGCGGTAGTTGCGCAACCCGAAATGATCAACGCAAAGAGTGCAACAAGCGCGTACTTCATAACTCCCCCTGTTCTGTTGCTTTAAAGTACCTGTCAGGTTGCGATGGACTTCCCTTGCCGCCTAACGCCGGAGTTAAGCCGCCCCACGGCGGGGTGGCAACAGCGTGCAGCGTAGCGTAAAGCACGCTGTTGACGCCACGATGTGGGGTCGGCTTGAACGACTTGTTAGGCGGGCCGG
>JBKJLZ010000149.1:0-3222 GCA_046596705.1 Sphingorhabdus sp.
CGAGCCATATAGCGAGGCCTATTACTCTTGTGGGGCGAGGCAATGCAATGCCACATGCTCAACTTGGTTTCTGGGAGAAGGTTTCATGGATTCGATTCGGCACTCGGCAGAGGATTCGGCCTGGCCGCTGCGCCCTTGGATTTGGGCCGTCATCTGCGCGGGCGGTGCTTTCGCCGTCAATCGGCTGGTCGAAAATGGAGGCGATATTGCGATCTGGCGGCAGGTGGCAGCGACCTTTGTCATTGTAGCGACGCTTGGCTTTGTGCTGACGGCGGAGCTGCGGCGGCTAATTTGGGCTATTGGCTTTGCGTTAGGCGCAGCCTCAATCCTCGCTTTTGTGGGGTGGTTTACGGCCGCCTATAACAAGGGCGGGGAAATCGCCGAATATCCATTTCTGGCGGGCATATTCGCGCTGCTGATTGCGGCGCCGTTGTTCCAGACGGTACGCGACGAGGGCGCCTGGCACTTTCCTTATGGTAGGCTGCACAACCATGTCTGGACCGATGCGGTGATTGGTGCGGCGTCGCTGGTGTTTACCGGAATCTCATTCCTGCTGGCCAATCTCATTGCTCAATTGTTCGACTTGATTGGGATCGAACTGTTTACCGAGTTGTTGCGCAATCACTGGTTTAACGCGCTGTTAGCGGGCTTTGCTTTTGGTGCCGCATTGGGATTACTCCGCGAACGCGACGCGTTGGTGGCTACGCTGCAGAAGTTGGTGCTGGTCATATTCGCGGTGTTGGCACCCGTATTGGCATTTGCGCTTGTCGGCTTTCTACTGTCGCTGCCCTTCACCGGCCTATCGCCCTTATGGGCATCGGGAGTTCCGACTACGCCCGTGTTACTGTTTGCAGCGGCTGGCGCTGCGGGCCTCATCAACGCAGTCATCGGCGACGGCAAAGATGAGGGCAGCCATAACCGTGTATTGCGCTGGTCGGCCTTGCTTTTGTCGTGCTGCATACTGCCGCTTGCGGTAATCGCGGCGATTTCGATGGGGGTACGGATCGAGCAATATGGGTTTACGCCAGATCGCATCTGGGGTTTAGTCGCAGTGGTCGTTGCTTCGGTTTACGGCGTCGCCTATCTGGTTGCATCCTTAAAAGCCGGGCGTGCCAAAGCGTTGGCCGACTGGGACGATCATATCCGCCCCGCCAATGTGCGCATTGCCTTGGGAGTATGCGCGCTGGCGCTGTTCCTGGCGCTTCCCATTCTCGATTTCGGCGCGATGTCGGCACGCGATCAACTGGCGCGGTTGAAATCGGGTGTCACCGAGGCGCAGAAATTTGACTGGCGCGCAATGGCGTTTGACTTTGGACCGAAGGGCAGGGCAGCGCTGAAACGGCTGGCCACCGGCGGTTCTACGGCTCAGCAAAAGGCAGCCAGGGCCGCGCTTGCATCGGACAGACGCTGGGAGGTTGAAGAGGCGGTGATCGCCGAAAATACGGGCACCTATCGGCCGAATTTCACGTTTGAGCCAACCGCCCTTGTTCTCGATGAAAAATCGCAAAGCGAGATTGTGAGTGATGGTTTCTGTCGGACCACATGTCGCATTATCTGGTTGGGCGAAAACCGCATCATGGTGGTTGGCGGGCGGAATGATGGGGGATATCTTTCCAACGCAATTTTTTCTCGAAGTACGCAGGCGCAAGCTGATGCGATCATGGAGCGTAACGAGACCCAATCAAAGAAATATGCAAAAGTTCCCAAAGTGATGGTTTGGGAACGCGACTATTCCTTCGACAGACAAACCGGTGCCGGTGAGCAAAAAAACATGACCGCACAGTCGAAGGTGGAAATTCGCTCGGTGGAAATGCAACAGGTCTATGTTGACGGCAAAGCAGTCGGCGAAATTTTTGCAAAATAATATATGCGGCACCGCTTGATGACCTAAAGCCCCGCTGCTAGGCGCTTGATTTATGTCAGTCGATAAAGAAACAGTGAACAAAATCGCACGGTTGTCCCGCATTGCGATCAGCGATGCAGAAGCCGAAAAAATGGTCGGCGAGCTAAATGGCATCCTTGAATGGGTCGAACAGCTTGGCGAGGTCGATGTGACCGGGGTTGAGCCAATGACTGCGGTGATTGCCAACAAGACGCGACTTCGTGAAGATGTCGTGACTGATGGCGACGTGCGCGACAAGGTGCTGGCCAATGCGCCAGCGCGCGAAGGCAGTTTCTTTGGCGTGCCAAAGGTGATCGAATAATGACCGATTTTTCCAGACTGGGCGTGGCCGCCATTCGTGATGGAGTGGCCAAGGGTGAATTCAAGGCTGTTGAGGTTGCCGAGGCGTTGAACACGCGTGTGGCGGCGGCGAAGGCACTGAATGCCTTCATCGTCGAAACGCCGGAAAAGGCGATTGAAGCGGCGCAAGCCGTCGATGCCGACCGTGCGGCGGGCAAACCGCTCGGCAAGATGGCGGGTGTGCCGATTGGCATGAAAGACCTGTTTTGCACCGAAGGCGTCCAGACCACCGCGGCCAGCCATATTCTTGAAGGTTTTATCCCGACCTATGAGTCCACCGTGTCCGCCAACCTGTGGAAGGCCGGGGCAGGGATGCTCGGCAAGCTCAATATGGACCAGTTCGCGATGGGATCGTCGAATGAGACGAGCTATTTCGGCAATGTGATTTCACCTTGGCGGCGCAATGACGGCGGCAATGTTGCGTTGGCTCCGGGTGGGTCTTCGGGCGGTTCGTCCTCGGCGATTGCCGCGCGGCTCTGCCCCGCAGCGACAGGCACCGACACAGGCGGCTCGATCCGGCAGCCAGCCGCGTTTGTCGGCATTAGCGGCATCAAGCCTACCTATGATCGCTGCTCGCGCTGGGGCGTGGTGGCGTTTGCCTCGTCGCTCGATCAGGCGGGACCAATGGCGCGCGATGTGCGCGATTGTGCGATCATGCTGGAGGCGATGGCGGGTTTCGATCCTAAAGACTCGACCTCGCTCGACCTGCCCGTGCCCGAATGGGAGGCTGGCCTGAACAGCGACCTCAAGGGCAAGCGCATCGGTATCCCGAAGGAATACCGCCTCAACGGCATCGATGACGACATCGCCGCGATGTGGGAGAATGGCATCGCCTGGCTGAAGGATGCAGGCGCAGAAGTCGTCGACATCAGCCTGCCGCACACCCAATATGCGCTGCCAGCCTACTACATCATCGCGCCCGCTGAAGCCTCGTCCAACCTTGCGCGCTATGACGGTGTTCGCTTCGGCTTGCGTGATTT
>JBKJLZ010000202.1:0-7657 GCA_046596705.1 Sphingorhabdus sp.
GGCAATTCGCGGACGCCTGCGGCAAATTGCAGGTAGGTCGAATAGCTGTCGTTAGCTACCGAGCTTTGCAGCAGGTGCATTAGTCCCGCCGAATAGGCATGCGCTTCGCCATCCTTACGCTGTTTGTAAAACCCGCCAATCGGCAATCGCGCTATTGCGGCGTCGAATGCCGCCTCATGCCGGTCCTTTGCGTTTACATAAAGCGAATGATAGCCTTCACCCGAAATTTTGTTCGGCATTCCGGGGAAAAAGTCGTTGACCAAAGCGCGGCTTAGGCCAACCGCTTCGAAATTGTAGCCGCCACGATAGCTCGAGATTACCGCAATGCCCATTTTGGACATGATCTTGAGCAGGCCTTCGTTGATCGCTGTGCGGAAATTTTGGGTGGCTTGTTCAAGAGTTAGGTTACCCAAAAGCCCGCGTGCATGGCGGTCGGCAACTGCCGCTTCGGCTAGATAAGCGTTTACGGTGGTCGCGCCGACGCCGACCAGCACAGCAAAATAATGCGTATCAAGACATTCGGCGGAACGGACGTTGATCGACGAGTAGCTTCGCAAACCGTTACGAACGAGATGCGTGTGCACGGCGGCAGCAGCCAGTATCATTGCGATACCGACGCGGTCAGGGCTGATGTTTTCGTCGGTCAGGAACAGCTCTGATTTGCCCATGCGAACGGCGGCGACCGCCTCTTCGCGGATCCGCGTGATCGCGGCGCGAAGCCCTTCCTGACCTTCGGAAATGTCATATGTGCAGTCAATGTCGGCCGCCAGTTTGCCGAAAGCCGACTTCAGCCGCAGATATTCCGCCGCTGTAAGCACGGGGCTGTCAAGCACAAGCACGTCAGCATTCTGGCTGCTATCGTCGAGGATATTCGCCAAATTGGAAAAGCGCGTTTTCAGGCTCATGACATGGCGTTCGCGCAGTGAATCGATCGGCGGATTGGTGACCTGACTGAAATTCTGCCGGAAGAACTGACTTATAAGGCGCGGTTTGTCGCTGATTACTGCAAGCGGCGTGTCGTCACCCATTGAGCCGATCGCCTCCTTGCCGTCTTCTGCCATCGGTGCCAGGATCATCTCGACATCTTCAAGCGTCATGCCAGCCGCGATCTGACGTTTGGTCAGCTCGGCACGGGTCCAGATCGGCAGCGCCTCGTCCTTGGCAACTTGCAAATCAGCGATGGTCTGGAAGCCTTTGACCAGCGAACCATAATCCTGTTCAGCCGCGATCCGGTCCTTGAGTTCGCTGTCGCGGTACAGCTTGCCCTCTTCGAGATTGACCGCGATCATTTCACCAGGCCCAAGGCGACCCTTTTCGATGATGGTCGATTCGGGTACAACGACCATCCCGGTTTCCGACCCGATGATCAGCAGATTGTCGTTGGTCAGATAATAACGCTGCGGGCGCAGCGCGTTGCGGTCTACGCCCGAAACCGCCCAATGACCGTCGGTCATTGCAAGGGCCGCCGGGCCATCCCAAGGTTCCATCACGCTTGCCATATATTCATACATCGCGCGGTGTTTGGGGGGCAGCTTTTTGTTCGACTGCCATGCTTCGGGGATCAGCATCAGCTTGGCCGTCGGGGCTTCCTTGCCCGATCGGATCAAGGTTTCAAACACCGCGTCTAGCGCTGCGGTGTCCGAAGAGCCAGCCGGGATCACTGGTTTGATGTCATCCGAATGCGCACCGAAAGCAATCGACGCCATCTTGATCTCGTGGCTTTTCATCCAGTTCTGGTTGCCGCGAATGGTGTTGATTTCGCCGTTATGTGCAAGGCTGCGGAACGGTTGGGCCAGCCACCACTGCGGGAAGGTGTTGGTTGAATAACGCTGGTGAAAAATTGCAACGCGGCTTTCAAAGCGGTCGTCTTGCAAGTCGGGGTAGAAGACCGAAAGGCTTTCGGCAAGGAATAGGCCTTTGTAGATGATCGACTGGCATGACAGGCTGCAGATATAGAAATCTCTGATCTGTGCGGCGATTATCTTCTTTTCGATCCGGCGGCGAACAAGATAAAGATTCTTTTCGAACTCTGTGGCGCTAACCTCGTCGGGAAGTGGTCCCGCGATCATGATCTGCTCAATCTCTGGCCGCGTCGCCTGACCCTTGTCGCCAATCACTGAGACATTGACCGGCACCTGCCGCCAGCCGTAGATCGTGTACCCTGCCTCGATAATTTCTGCCTCGACCAGGGTCCGACAGTTCTCTTGTGCACCCAGATCGGTACGTGGCAGGAACACCATGCCAACCGCCAGCCGGTTGGGCATCGGCCGGTGACCGCTATCGGCGATCTTGTCGTCGAAAAACCGAACCGGCAGGTCGATATGGATACCCGCACCGTCGCCGGTCTTGCCATCGGCATCGACAGCACCTCGGTGCCAGACAGCCTTTAAAGCCTCGATCCCTGCCGCCACAACGCGCCGCGAAGCTTTGCCGTCGGTTGCTGCAATAAGCCCCACTCCGCAGGCGTCGCCTTCGAACTCGGGGCGATACATGCCTTCGCGAGCGAGGCGTTCATGTTCGGGGGTGGGGAATTGGTGCATATTGGTAATCCGTTAAATTGACGCGGCGGGCGGTGGTGCTGCTTCAGCACTACCTTAATCGGTCGTTATGGGCTCTTCGGCTGGAGCAGGCTTCCAGCCATCGGCAAGATAGCGCTTGCGCGCGTCGTCAATTACGGCGCTTCTTGCTTCGTCGAACACAAAATACGCCGCCTCTGACTTGGTAGCAAGCGCGTTATGTTTGCCTTCCAGTGCCTTAACCTTTTTGCGTTCGGCGGCGCTCCAATTTTCTTCCATATACCAAGGTTCCATGCGGTTTTCGCCGGCCAGAGCCGCTTGTCCCGCGGCTGCAATTGCTTCAGCAGCAGCCGTTTCAGGAGTGGGACAGTCGCTATCATCGCCATCGGCAGTACAATCGACGACTTCTTCGACACCTGTAACGATGTCGGGCTTGGCCAGCGGAGGCAAGTGCGCAGTCGCTGCCTCGACCTTTTTGATGATCGCTGGCATTGCTTCCATCATCTTGGGCATCATTCCGAACGACGCGTCGATCATTTCCTTGTCGGTAAAGCTGCTCATGAAATTGGCGGCAAAACTCGCGCCGCTCGGCGTTCCGAAGAACATGTTCATATCGGCCAATTCTCTGGCCGAATATTTCCGCGCATAAATGCTGGACATCGCGGTGCGCACAACGGGTTCCATCTCGCTCATCAGATCACCAATTTCAGCGAACATGACCTTCATTGTAATGTCCATCCGCTCTTTGAACTGCGGATCTTTTTCCATCGCGAGGTCGCCTATGGATTTTCCATCAACCGCAGCTGCTGTCTCGCTGCGGGCCTCTTCGCCAGCCATTCCGGCAACGACAGCGGCGTCCACGCCCATCATCTGTTCGACAAGCCCTCCCGCCATTGTATCCATCATATCCTTCATGATTTTTTTGTAAGTGCCCGGCGGGATTAGTTTTGCAACAGTTTGCTCGGCAAGCTTTAGCCGGACTGGGTCGACAGGTGCCGCCGCAGTTTTCGCGGGGGCATTTTGCGCTGTAACTGGTCCCGCCACCGCAAACGGTGAAATGCTGAGCGATAAGGCAATGAAGGTTGACTTCAACATGATGCGACTCTCCAAAAATTAAGCCGCGACTTTTGTCGCTTTTGCCTTCGCCAACAACCACTTATGCATATGCTCGGTGACATCGCGGCCGTCCTTGATTGCCCAGACGACAAGGCTGGCGCCGCGAACGATATCGCCGATTGCAAATACCCCGTCGAGGTTGGTCATGCCGGTTGTGTGATCGACGCGTACGGTACCCCATCTTGTGACATTCAAGTCGGGCGCTCCGAAAAGCACAGGCAAATCTTCGGCCTCGAAGCCCAAAGCGGTGATGACCAGATCGGCCTCAATCGTGAAGTCGCCTGCGGGGTCGTTCTCGGGCGCACGACGACCACTGGCATCGGGCGCGCCAAGCCGCATTTTGGCGACGTGAACTCGTTCTACGGAGTCGGTGCCATCAAAGCCCTTCGGACCAGACAGCCAGACGAATTCGACGCCTTCTTCCTCGGCGTTCGCAACTTCACGCTGCGACCCCGGCATGTTTTCCCGGTCGCGGCGGTAGAGGCATTTGACCGACTTTGCACCTTGGCGGATAGCTGTCCTGACGCAATCCATCGCGGTGTCGCCGCCGCCTATGACGACCACGTTTTTGCCCTGTGCGTCGAGCGCGCCGCTATCAAAGGCTTCGACCGGATCGCCAAAACCCTTGCGGTTGGACGCGGTAAGGAAGTCAAGCGCAGCAACAATTCCGTTTAAGCCGATGCCCGGCGTCTTTACGTCGCGCGCTTTGTAAACCCCTGTTGCGATCAACACTGCGTCATGCTTGGCGCGCAGATCGTCGAGACTGGCATTGCGGCCAATTTCGAAATTGGCGTGGAAATGAATGCCAGCGTCACGCAGCCGTTCGACCCGCCGCATCACGACATCCTTTTCCAGTTTGAAACCGGGGATCCCGTAGGTTAGCAATCCGCCAGCACGATCATAGCGATCATAGATATGCACTTCATAGCCAGCGACACGCAGATATTCGGCGGTTGTCAGCCCGCCGGGACCTGCGCCGATGATGCCGACCGACTGGCCGCGCGAAGGTCCGACATCTACTGGCTCGACCCAGCCCTCTTCCCATGCGGTGTCGGTAATGTATTTCTCTACCGAACCAATGGTGACTGCTTCGTGGCCCGAAAATTCGATGACGCAATTGCCTTCGCACAGGCGGTCTTGCGGGCAAATCCGGCCGCAGATTTCAGGCATTGTCGATGTCAGATTTGACAGCTCATAGGCCTCACGCAGCCGGCCCTCTGCGGTTAGTCGAAGCCAGTCGGGGATGTGGTTGCCAAGTGGGCAGTGCACTGAGCAATATGGTACCCCGCACTGCGAACAGCGTGAAGCTTGCTCGGCCGCCTTATCTGGGGCGTAGCGCTTGGCGATCTCGGCAAAGTCTTCGGCACGCAGTTCCGCCTTGCGCTTCTCGGGGAAGGCTTGGGGGGTTCCGACAAATTTGAGCATGGAGTCTTTGGCCACGACATTCTCCTGAATGGCGACGGCATATTGTGGAAGTTTTCAAAAGTCACGCGCAAATCACAAATATAGGTCAGTATTCATGTCATATAATGGGTTAGCTTTTGCCAAATTTCCTTTATACGCAATATAATAACAACAAATCAAAGCCGGTTCGGCCCTATCTTTGCGAAAGCCAGATCAAGGCGGCAACGCCGGCAACGATTCGGTACCACGCAAACGGTCCGAAGCCGTACCGCGTAACCACAGCCAGAAACGCTTTGATTACAATCCACGCGACAAGGAACGATACGACAAAACCAATCGCAATTAGCCCCATATCGTCAACACTGACGGCATCACGGTGCTTGAACAGTTGCAACACCGTTGCCCCGGTCAGCGTTGGCATGGCGAGGAAAAAGCTGAATTCGGCCGCGGTCTTGCGGTCCACGCCAAGCGACATCGCGCCTAATATCGTGGCACCGGACCGGCTGACCCCGGGTATCATCGCCAGGCATTGCACCAGCCCGATCAGCGCCGATTGCCGTACCGACAATGCCGCAACCCCTCCGCTTTCCTGCGGGTTCGCGTATTTTTCCACGATGAGTATCGCAAAACCCCCAATGATCAGAGCCCACGCCACGATCACTGCATTTTCAAGCATCATTTCGATTGCATCGCCGAATACCAGTCCAAGCACCACGGCGGGAAAGAACGCCAACAGCAGGTTGCGGACAAAGGCGACCGCCCCTGCCTCAAGCGTGAACAGCCCCTTTGCAACGTCAACAAATGTCCGCCAGTACAAAACCACTACGGCCAATATCGCCCCAGGCTGGATCGCGATGTTAAAAATCGCCCAACGCCCGGCGTCATAGCCAAGCAACTCGGTCGCCAGAATCAAGTGGCCGGTTGATGATACCGGCAGGAATTCGGTCAACCCCTCGACAATGCCGAGGATGATCGCAACAATCCAATCAGTCATTATACAAAAATCCGATCACCCTGAGCTTGTCCAAGGGTCATGCAGCGGCACGCGGGCCAAACCGGCCATGTTTGCGGTAAATGTTAAGCCAGTCTTCGGCGACCGCACGAAGCGGTGTCGGGACGATCCCCATCGTCGCCAGCCCGTCGGTACCGGTCACCACATTATCTGTCCCGAGCATCTTGAACTGGTCGAGAGTGATCGGCGCGCCGGGCAGCCATCCGGTGGTTTTCGCCAACAATTCGGCGGCAAAACCCGGGACCGGCAAAAATGTGCGGTCATGGGCAATTGCCCCGGCAATCCAGCGGTTTAGCTCCATCATTGACAGTATATCCGGGCCGCCCAGCTCAAGCGTCTCGCCGCCGTCGCTAATTGCGGGCCGCGCCAATGCGGCAACCACGGCCTTGGCCACATCACCGACAAACACTGGCTGAAACCGGGTTTCGGCACCGATTACCGGCACGACTGGCAGCATGCGGATCAGCCCGGCAAAGCGGTTCACAAACTGGTCTTCACGACCGAATATTATCGACGGCCGAAGGATGATCGGATGGCCGAAGTTTTCCCGCACCGCCGCTTCGCCAGCCGCCTTGCTCCGCCCGTAATCGGCTTCACTGTTGGCATCGGCACCGATTGCTGAAATATGGACGAGCGAGCCAACGCCTGCATCGGCCGCGGCCCGGGCAATATTGCCAGCCCCGACATTTTGCACCGCGTTCATATTGGCAAAGCTGCCGACCAGATTGACGACATAATCGACCCCGGCAACTGCGCGTTCGACGCTGGACGGCTTGCGTACATCGGCGGCGATAAGCTGCACCTGACCAAGATTGCCCAAAGCCTTGACGGTATTGGCGGTCGATATATTTCGCTGAGCCACCCGCACCCGAGCACCCGCCGCCAACAGATGTTGAGCCACATACCGCCCGACAAACCCGCCGCCGCCAAAAATCGTAACCAGTTTGCCTTGCATAAATGCTCCATGACAAGGGCGTGATAGCCACAGTCTTCGCCGATGGGCGCTTTGCACGAGCGGGGGAGTGGTTTCAAGGGGGAGGGGGTTTTGGCAAAAGATACTTTGAAGGAAAATGTTGCCTTGCAAGAAGTCATGCAGCTTGATTGGAAAGGGGAGTAAGGGCAGTGAGGCAATATGGAGCTTGGGGCATTTATCGACAGGTGGTTCGGACGTGAGGGCGGGGCTGAACGAGCCAACTATCAGATGTTCCTGTCCGAATTTTGCCAGACGCTTGATTTGCCTATTCCCGATCCCAAGGGGCAGGGGCTTGAAAGCTACGTATTTGAGGCACCCGTAAAATCGCAAGCCGTGCTTGGCACCAAAGGCACGGGCCGGATCGATCTGTACAAGAAAGACTGCTTCATCCTTGAGGCAAAGCAAAGCCAGGTCAAACCCGGCGAGGCTATTCCGGCGGATGCCCCCGAAGAGGCGCTTGAGACAGTCACCGACCTGTTCGGCAACATCATCGGCCATACGGCGTCAAAGTCAAAGAAAGCTCCGCGCTATGACCGGCTGATGGCCGACGCGCGGGTTCAGGCCGAGCGTTATGCATTGGCGCTGCCCGACAATCACAAGACGCCGCCCTTCCTGATCGTCGCCGACATTGGCCGC
>JBKJLZ010000284.1:0-5448 GCA_046596705.1 Sphingorhabdus sp.
CAAATTACTCGTCGAAACCGGCTTTCCGGCTAACCGGCTTGAGGTCGAAATCACTGAAAGTTCGCTGTTCAAAAATCTCAGTCTTGCACAGTCGATTGTTGGCAGCCTGAAAAACCAGGGCATTCTGATCGCACTCGATGATTTCGGCACCGGTTACAGTTCGCTCGCCCACCTCCGCGCGCTACCGTTCGACCGGATAAAAATCGACCGTAGCTTTGTGTCATCAATGCTCGACAATGCCGAAAGCGCAGCGATTGTAAGCGCAATCGCAGGTCTTGGGGCAAGCCTTGATGTACCTATTACAGCAGAAGGTATCGAGGACGAAAAGATCATCGAAAAGCTGAGCGCACTTGGTTGCTCAAAGGGTCAGGGCTGGCACTTTGGCCAACCGTTGACGATCGAACAAGTTCACAATTTACTGGTGCAAAAGGATATGCTGGTTAATCGCCGCAGTCAGCAAAAGAAAATCACCCAAATCGATGAGGCCGAAATCCGCCAAATGTCGTAGGCCGACCCGCACCCAGGCATCAATTGTGGACTAACGTCCGTTCACCCCCTAAATCGCGCGCCATGACTTCGGGCGAATTTCATAAAATGCATGGCCTTGGTAACGACTTTGTCGTGATCGATGCGAGGGGCTCCCCTGTCTCGATGCCGGTATCCCGAGCAAAAGCGATTGCCAACCGCAAAACTGGGATCGGCTGTGACCAGTTGATCTTGTTGGAGCCTTCGCCAATCGCCGATTTCAAAATGCGGATATTCAACGCCGACGGCGGCGAAGTGGAAGCTTGCGGCAACGCCGCCCGCGCTGTGACCATGTTGGTCGGCGGCAATAGCAGCATCGAAACGCTAGGAAGCGTGCTAAATGGCCAGGCACTTACAGACGGCGCCAAGGTTATACTCGATAAGCCAAGGTTCGATTGGGAGGCCATACCGCTCGACTACCCTGTCGATACCGCAGCGCTTCCTGTCGGTTGGGAGGAACTTGAAGGCGCGTTCGCGGTCAACGTGGGCAACCCGCACGTGATATTCTTTGTAGATGACGCTGATGCGGTCGATCTCGAACGGCTCGGGCCGCTGATCGAGCATGACGCGCTCTTCCCCGAACGCATCAACGTTAACATTGCCACAGTGACCGGCCCAAACCAGATCAAACTGCGTGTTTGGGAACGCGGTGTCGGCATCACTCGCGCTTGCGGTACCGGAGCATGCGCCACCGCAGTTGCTGCCATCACGAAGAAGCTGGTAGTATCGCCGGTTACGGTCAGCCTGAATGGTGGCGATCTGCTCATCGCGTGGCAACAAGACGGCAACATTGAAATGACCGGCGGCGCAACGCATGTCTTCACCGGAACTGCCGATTGGGACGATTTCGGGTGAGCACGATCGAGGTCATTTCGATGGGCTGCCGTCTCAACCTGGCTGAAAGCAACGCGCTGGCCGAACAGCTTGCTGATCAAGGGAACCTGATCGTCGTCAACAGCTGTGCCGTCACCAACGAAGCGGTGCGGCAGACGCGACAAACGATCCGTCAGGCCAGCAAGCGCCGTCCCGACGCCCGCATTGTCGTCACCGGGTGTGCAGCACAAGTGGATCCGGCAAGTTTCGCGCAAATGCCTGAAGTCGATACCGTGCTCGGCAATGCGGAAAAGCAAAACCCCGCCCTGTTCCGCGAACTTCGGCGCAATAGCGACATATTGGTCTCCGACATCATGGCGCTAAAAGAAACCACGCCGCATTTGGTCAGCGCATTTTCGGGGAAAACTCGCGCCTTTGTCGAAGTTCAGAACGGATGCGACCACCGCTGCACCTTCTGCATTATTCCGTTCGGACGTGGCAACAGCCGATCGGTACCCGCTGGTCGTGTGATCGAGCATATCAAGATGCTCGTTGATCGCGGTTTCAACGAAGTCGTGCTGACAGGGGTCGATGTTACCAGTTACGGGCACGATCTACCGGGAAAGCCCGATCTTGGTCAATTGGTAGAGCGGATCATCAAACATATCCCCACCCTGCCTCGATTGCGGCTGTCGTCCATTGACGGAGTGGAAATCGACGACCGGTTGTTCGACCTGATTACCCAGCAACCGCGGGTGATGCCGCATGTTCATCTCAGCTTGCAGGCTGGTGACAATATGATCCTGAAGCGGATGAAGCGGCGGCACAGCCGTGAACTCGCAATTGAATTGGTACAGCGGATGCAAGCGATCCGCTCCGATATCGCGATAGGTGCAGACATTATCGCTGGCTTCCCGACCGAAACCGACGCGATGTTTGAAAATAGCATCGACCTCGTGCGCCGATGCCGGATCGTCCACGGCCATATCTTTCCCTATTCGCCAAAGAATGGCACGCCCGCAGCACTAATGCCGCAGGTTACCGCAAAGGTCATCAAGGACCGAGCACGGGTATTGCGCCAGGCCGTGGCGATGGAACGCGACCGCTGGCTTGCTTCGTTAGTCGGTAGCACGCAGTTTATTGCAGTCGAAATGGGAGGGATGGCTGGCCATGCCGAAAATTTCGCTTATGTGAAGCTCGACGGGGAAGCAACTGAAGGCAGCATCGTCGCCGCCAAAGTAACCGGGTATAAGGACGGACAATTGCACGCGAGCATAGCGGAATGACCGAAAACATTGGCTGGACCGATAAATTATTCGGCGGGCTGAAAAAAACGTCAGGCAAGCTGACCGAAAATCTGACTGGGCTAGTCACAAAGGCAAAACTCGATAGCGAGGCGCTCGACGAGATAGAAGACGCGTTGATTGCGTCCGACCTTGGCCCTGCAACGGCTTCGCAAATTCGCGAGAAAATCGCTGTGGGCCGCTTCGAAAAAGGCATAGATGCCGAGGGCATCCGACAAATTGTCGAAGAAGAAATCGCAGCAGTGTTGGCACCTGTAGCCGCTCCGCTCGACATCGACGCCTTTCCACGTCCGCAGGTTATCCTCGTCATTGGCGTCAACGGTTCGGGCAAGACCACTACGATTGCGAAATTGGCTAATCTGTTTCTTGAACAGGATTACGGCGTTATGCTGGCGGCCGGAGATACTTTTCGGGCGGCTGCCATCGGGCAACTCAAGGTCTGGGCGGAACGGATCGGCGTTCCCATCGTTACCGGGCCAGAGGGCGGCGATGCGGCGGGAGTCGTGTTTGACGCTGTTAAGAAGGCGACGGCGGAGGGTATCGATGTGCTGATTGTCGACACCGCCGGAAGGTTGCAAAACAAGCGCGAATTGATGGATGAGCTGGCCAAAATACGCCGTGTACTGGGGCGCCTAAACCCCGCGGCTCCACACAATGTAGTATTGGTGCTTGATGCTACTACCGGTCAAAATGCCCTATCGCAGATCGAAACATTTAAGGAAGTGGCTGACGTGACCGGATTGATTATGACAAAATTGGACGGCAGCGCGCGTGGCGGCATACTGGTTGCGGCTGCCAAACAGTTCGGTCTGCCGATCCATGCCATCGGTGTAGGCGAGACGATCGATGATCTGCGGCCCTTCAATGCACAAGATGTCGCTCGTGCGATTAGCGGAGGCACGCGATGACCGACGCAGCCGTATCACTCAAGAAAAACACCCGCCTGAACTACGCGCTCGATTACGGGCCGCTGATTGTGTTTTTCATCGCTTACAAATTTGGCGGTTCGGCAAGCGACCCAACGCAAGGACCGTTGGTCGGCACAGGCGTGTTTATGGTCGCAATTGCAATTGCGGTCGTCGTTTCAAAATGGAAGCTAGGTCGCGTTGCTCCAATGCTCTGGCTATCGGCGGCTTTGGTTGTCGGTTTCGGGGCACTGACATTGTGGTTTCGCGATCCGAAATTCATCCAAATCAAACCGACAATTATCTACCTATTTTTTGCCGTCTTGCTGATCGGAGGGGTATTGCGCGGGCGTGCCTTGCTAAAATATGTGCTCGAGGCCGCCTATGACGGACTTACAGACGAGGGCTGGCGCAAATTGTCGCTTAGCTGGGGGCTATTTTTCCTCGCACTGGCAGGTGCGAACGAAGTCATGCGTGCGCTGATGTCGTTCGATTTGTGGCTGACCGTAAAAGTTTGGGGCGTGTCTGCGCTGACTTTCCTGTTCGCAATGGCCAACATACCAATGCTGATGCGTCATGGACTTTCGCTTGGCGAAGAAACGCCCCGTTCTACCGACTTGTAACAACGCAAATGCTTGGCTAAGCAAAGCCGCGTTAAGACAAATCAAGGGGAAGCGAAGTGGCGAAGTTTTTTGGAAATCTGCATTATGTCCTGATTGCAGGACTGGTATTGGCCATTGCGGTGATCGCGTTTCATGGTGGTGATGGCGGTTTTTCGCTTCCCGCATTGTTTCGCTGGATTCACACATTTGTAGGGATCGTCTGGATCGGGCTTCTCTATTATTTCAATTTTGTCCAGATCCCGACAATGCCGAAAATTCCAGCTGAATTGAAACCTGGCATTTCCAAACATATCGCGCCATCCGCTCTATTCTTTTTCCGCTGGGCTGCTGCGCTTACCGTACTGTTCGGTCTTGCTGTTGCAGGTCAGCCAGGGTCCGGCGCACCGCCCTATCTCGTCGAAGCGCTGACTTTCCAGCCAGGCTTTGACCTGATCGGTATCGGTATGTGGCTGGCACTCATCATGGCGTTCAACGTATGGTTCATTATCTGGCCAAACCAGAAAAAGGCACTTGGTATTGTCGAAGCCGATGATGCCAGCAAGGCCAAGGCAGCAACGACCGCCATGATCACGTCGCGGATCAACACGATGCTGTCGATACCAATGCTTTACACCATGGTAACATTCAACAACGGCGCGTTGGCCGGATAGAGTTTACGTATCGGTTGTTATTTTGACGAAACAGGGCGGCCTCGGTCGCCCTTTTTCTTATCCCAATAAATAATGCTTTTTTAGCGTATGCCGCAACTGGTCATAACTTAAGTTGAGTGCTTTCGCGGTCTGCCGTTGGTTGTATCGACATTTGGCGAGCGCCTGCTCAAGCACCGCTTTCTCGTAACTCTCGGTCGCCACACGGAAATCCGATATCTCCGCAGTCTGCGACAGGTCGGTGGAATAACGCGGCGTCGGTTCGGATTGGTTGATTACCTCGCGATTGGCCGCCGATGCCGTCACTGCGTTTTTCCAAGGGCTGTCGAACGGATCGAACTGTATGTAATCGACAGGTTGACCAGGGTCGGCCCAGCGATAAACGGCCCTTTCGACTACATTTCTCAATTCACGTACATTGCCCGGCCATAGATAAGCTTGCAGCGCGCGGTTGGCAACTTCGCCAAAACCGGGCCAGCTTGGCCATTCTAGCTCGGCCGCCATCCGCCGACCGAAATACTCGGAAAGCACATCGACATCGCCCTCACGCACCCGAAGTGGCGGCAGCGTGATAACTTCGAAACACAGCCGATCTAGAAGATCGGCGCGAAACTTTTCCGCATCAACCATC
>JBKJLZ010000057.1:0-2744 GCA_046596705.1 Sphingorhabdus sp.
TCTCCGAAAAGAAATGTCATCCCCGAACGGCATTGCTTTTTCAGGCTGACCGCGACAAAACTCTCATCAGCATCACAAGGGAGCATTATCATGCGTAAATATTTGATCGTCGGCATCGCCGCGATGGCCATTGCGGCTTGTTCGGATAAGGGAGCGGACACCGACGGAGACGGTAAGGTCACGAACGCCGAGGCAAAGGCGGAAATGGCCAAAGGCGGCGCAATGGCTATGGAACCCGGCGAATGGGAAACAAAGGTTACGTTTTCGACTGTCGAAGGCAAGGGGTTGCCTCCGCAAGCCGCTGAAGCGATGAAGGCGAAAATGGCTGAAGGTTCAAGCTCCAGAAGCTGTCTGACGAAGGAGCAGGTTGAGAAGCCCGATGCCGATTTCTTTGGTGCACCGCCTGAAGCCAATTGTACTTTTGAAGAGCTTGACCGCTCGTCCACCGCGATGAAAGTTTCGATGACCTGCAAGCCAGGCGGAAACATGGTATTGAAAAGCAAAATGGACGGAAAGTTCGGCGCAACCAGCTATGCGATGACCATCGAACAAACCACCGAGGGTGCACCGACGGGGGCGATCAACATGAAGGGTAAAGTCGAAGGTAAGCGTATCGGGGATTGCCCGGCATGACCCCCATAGCCCGCATCGCCGCCATGATTAGCGTCTCGGTGCTTGCTTCCTGCTCGGATAGCAGCGCTGACCGTGACGGCGATGGGGCAGTCAACGCGCAGGAACGAGCTGCCGAAATGGCCGCTGATGCGTTTATTCCGATGAAGCCCGGTCGCTGGGAAACCAAATTCACGTTCGCAAATATAGACATGCCGACGCTCGGTAAATCGCAGCGCCAGCAGATCATGGATGAAATGGCGAAAGGTGCGTCAAGCACATCATGCCTTTCTGCAGCAGAAGCGCAGAAACCTGGTGCCGATTTCTTCGGCGGCGAAGGGGCGGACAAATGCGTTTACCGCAGCTTCGATGTTTCGGGTCAGAATGTGAAAATGACGTTGCGTTGTGGCATGGAAGGGATGGGTTCGGTCGATATGGACCTGGCCGGGGCAATGGACGAAAGCAAATTCGACTTCGATACTCAGATGGCATTGCGGTTGCCGATGGTAGGTAAAGTAAAGCTGACGGGCAAGGCCGTCGGCAAGCATGCAGGGACATGTAAAGGGACCGAGTGATGCGATGGATTGCAAGAGTAGCGGGGTTATTGTTGGCTACTGTTTTGTCGACGGCAGTTGCGGGTTGTGTCGGGCAAAACGCCCAATTGCCAGCGGCGTCGCTACCAGCAAAAATTGCGCCTGCTTCCGTCCGGGTTGATTTTACCCGAGACACGTTAGGCGCGACCACGGTGTCGGGTAATGCGGGCGTTGCAGGACGGCTAGTCAGTGTAGACGACCCGGTTCGCGTAGCCTCAATCTCCAAGCTGGTGGTGGCCCTGGGCGCTATGCGGCTTGTGGAGCAGGGCAGGCTGGACCTTGACCGCGATGTTGGCGCCTATCTGGGCTGGAAGGTTCGTAATCCAGCCTTCCCCGATGCCCCGGTTACAATGCGGCAATTGCTGTCGCATCGCAGCGGCCTGCGTGACAAGATCGACTATATCGTGCCATTGGATGGCGACCTGTCGCTGGTGCTGGCCAACCCGGAAGCGTGGGAGCCGAAGCACCCGCCAGGGGCGTATTTCAGTTACGCCAATATAAACTCGCCTTTGATTGCTGCGGTCATGGAGTCCGCCACAGGCGAGCGCTTTGACCGGCTGATGGCGAACTTGGTGCTCAGGCCACTGAAACTCGACGCCTGCTATAATTGGGGCGATGGATGCAGCGATGGACGGCGTGCGCAGGCGGTCACGCTGCTGCGTCCCAATGGCGATCTGGCTAGGGACGCCGCGATTACTGGCAAAGACCCCTGTCCGGTCTATGCCGCAACCGACGGCAGTTGCGATGTAGCAAAACTCTACCAACTCGGCCGCAACGGGTCGGCTTTCAGCCCACAGGGCGGCTTACGCATTTCGGCTCGCGACCTGGCGAAGGTTGGGCAGGTATTGCTGAACGATGGCAAGCCTTTATTATCGAAGCAAAGCTTCGTCGAAATGGTCGGTCCGGTATGGACTTTCGACGGCAGCAATGGCGATGACGACAAGGGATATTTCAAGGCTTATGGCCTTGGCGTCCACTGGCTGGACGACAATAAGGGCGAGCAATGGATTGGCCATGTCGGAGAGGCTTATAGCTTGCGCGCTGGCTTGTGGGTAAACCGCAAGGCGGGCAAGGGTTTCGTACGCTATGCGACGATGGTTGATGAATTCGCGCCAGTCGGCCATTGCTTCGATCGTTGTCCCTGATTAGTTGCATGTCGCAACGAATCGAGGAGAAAAACATGCTTGGTTATGTCACGATGGGTACCAATGACGTGCCGCGCGCCCGTGCTTTTTATGGCAATTTGCTAAGCGATATTGGCATGCGAAAAATCATGGAATTCGCCGAGGATCGGGGAGGTTTCACGCTCTATGCCGGGGGGATGGACCAACTGGGTATTGCGGTGACCTTGCCCTATAATCAGGAACCGGCGACCGTCGGCAATGGCAATATGACCGCGATAAGCTTGAAGGACCGGGCGCACGTCGATGCCTTTCACGCCAAAGCGCTCGAACTGGGCGGGTCGTGCGAGGGCCCTCCCGGTGTACGCGGCGACGAAGGCCCACAGGCCTTTTACGGCGCTTATTTCCGGGACACTGATGG
>JBKJLZ010000186.1:0-3460 GCA_046596705.1 Sphingorhabdus sp.
TCCTGATCATATTTGCGCTTTTTCCATTCGCTATCGGGCACCGTGCCGTAACGCTGCGACGGGAACGGCAGCGTGAATTCCTGTCCAAGCCCAAGCAGCTTTGCAACCGGGGCGATCTTGTCATAGCCGATCCGCCGCCCCATCGCGTAGAAATAGGTGTTACAGCTTTTCATGATCGCGTTGGGCAAGTTGATCGAGCCGTGGCGTCCCAGGCATTTGAATACGCGATTACCAAGACGGTAGCCGCCACCACAAAACACGGTTTCTTCAGGGTCGACACCGTGCTGCATTAACGCCAGCGCAACCATCGGCTTGACCGTCGATCCGGGCGGATAAAGCCCCTGCAGCGCTTTGTTGAGCATCGGGATGTGGTCATCCTCGCGCAGCATCGCCCACTCGATCCGACCGATCCCGTCGGAAAAGCTGTTCGGATCGTAACAGGGCATCGATGCCATCGTCAGTATGTCGCCGGTCAGGCAATCGAAGATTACCACAGACCCGGATTCGAGTCCCAGTCGACGAGCGGCATAATTGTGCAGATCGATATCGATGGTCAGCTGCACCGGCTTGCCAGGTGTGTCGCCGCGAGTGGTCAGTTCACGCACGATCTTGCCTCTGGCGGTGACCTCTGTCCGTTTGGCGCCGGGTTCGCCCTGCAATCCGGCTTCCATCGTTTTTTCAAGTCCGTCTTTACCGACCTTGAAGCCGGGCGTGATCAGCAACGGATTCTTGTTTTGCTGATACTCCTCGGCCGAAACCGTACCGACATATCCGATCAAGTGTCCGACCGCTGCTCCGCTCGGGTAAAAACGCGAATAGCCTTGGCGGGGGCTGATGCCGGGAAGGTCGGGTAGCCGAACACTGACTGCTGCAAAGCGCTCATAATCGAGGCCATCGGCAACCTGCACCGGCTGGAATCCCTGAGCCTGCTTTAATTCACGGTTTATGCGATCAAGGTCGTCGGGTGTCAGAGCCAGCAGCTCCGCCAGCGTGGCAATCGTCTGTTCCTTGTCGACTAACCGGTCTGGAATAATGTCGACGCGAAAATCGGCGCGGTTGGTGGCGATTGGCTTGCCGTAACGGTCGACGAACCAACCGCGTCGTGGCGGAATGATCGTCAGATTGACTCGGTTGCTTTCAGCCAGCAGCTTGTATTTCTCATTGTCGGCGACAGCAATGTAGGACATTCGGCCTGCGACGATCAGGCCGATCGCTGCCTGCACGCCACCGACAAACATTGCGCGGCGGCTGAAGGTGAAATCAAGCTGTCCTGTGGTAACCTGCTTTTCGCCCTTCATGTCGCCAATCGCCAGCTGTCCAAACGGGAGCATATTCGCACGACGAGCGGATATAGCAAGGCTGACAAAACCATCTGTGGAAGCAAAATGGCGGCTTGAGGCCGGGCATGGGCCAAGCCCGATATCCACAGGCCGCCGAGCAATGCGAAAACGATGATAAACGAAGCAATTGCCCAATCATGAATATGGTCACGCCAGTTTACGCGGCCGTCGATAAGCTCGATGGCGAGCATGGCGAGTGACCAAAGCAGGGCGGCGCTGCCAAAGGGCTGACCGCTGAACATATCGTCGATTAATCCGAAAGGAAGGCCCGCCCACATTGGCAGCAGTCCTGGCCGCATCAGACGCCATGCCAGCATCATCATAAGTCCTAATGGGGGCAAAAGCGGCTGCGTTGTAAGGATCGGCAGAGTAGTTATCATCGAGAACAGAACAACCGATGCAACAGGGATTGCCAGCATTTTCAACAGTGACGGTTCGCGGTCAAATCGCGATTCATACTCGCGGCCCGGACGCAAGGGCAAACGAAGCGCGGTGACGGGATTTTTCACTCGGCCACCGGTTCGGTTTTGCCATCGGGGGCTGCCGCCTGTTGAGCATCGCGGGCGGGCTTTTGGTAGCTCTTTAGCACGATGGCATAAGGTGTATTTGCCGGATCGGCCAGTGGTCGGGCCAGCGCGCCCTCGCTGGTTTTCTTTAACACTTTGGCAAAGGGAATATTAGGCGGGTATAGCCCGCCGTTGCCCGATGTGACAATGATGTCGCCGCGCTTGAACGGGCTTTCACCAAGATTGATCGGTTTAATGGCCACCATACCATTGGCTAGGCCGGTGGCGAATGCCGGCAAGCCATCGCTCGCGCGCATGACGGGCACAAGGTTTTCGGCATCGGTAATGAGGAGAACGCGTGCGGTACTCGGCCCGACTTCGACGATACGACCGATTAGGCCAGACGGGCCTCGCACCGGTTGTGCGCGGGTGACGTTGTAATTCGAACCGATCGACAGCGTTGCTACTCGCCTGCTGCTGGAAGCAGTCGAACTGATCAACCGTCCGATGGCGACCTGGTCGGGAGCTTCCATGGTTAGCTTGAGCAATCCTCGAAGTCGGGCGTTTTCTATCCTGAGTGCCTGTGCCTCGATCAGCCGTGTGCGGTTGTTTTTAATTTCGCGGCTGAGCGCTACGTTTTTTGACGCGGCGTTGAAATAGGACGACATATTACCGCTGACATCATTAGTGGTGCGGCGGATACTGTTAAAAAAACGCGCGACAGGTGCGGTTATCTCCGCGCCAGCCGAACGCAGTGCGGAAAATCCCGTAGGGTCGGCAATTGATATCACCAAAACCAGCGCGCCGAAAATCGCGCCAGCAACCGCAAAAACATAGGTCGCGAATAGGCTAAATTGCGCTTTACGGGAAAACCCGAGGCGCCGATTGGGCGGCGGCGCCATGCTGAAACCTTAGATCAGGCCGTCAGCAGGACGCCGCGGAAGATCGGGTCTTCCATGGCCCTGCCAGTGCCGATGGCAACACAAGTCAGCGGGTCTTCGGCAACGGTTACCGGCAGGCCGGTTTCGTCCCGCAGATACTCGTCAATACCGTGCATCAATGCGCCGCCACCGGTTAGAACGATACCCTGATCGACAATGTCGGCCGCCAGTTCGGGCGCGGTGTTTTCAAGCGCGATTCGAACGCCTTCGAGAATAGTACCGATTGGTTCGCTCAATGCTTCGGCAATCTGGCCTTGGTTAATCGAGATTTCCTTTGGAACTCCGTTCACCAGGTCGCGGCCCTTGATGTGGATCGTCTGGCCGATGCCGTCTGCTGGCGGACGCGCGGTGCCATATTCCTTTTTGATCCGTTCTGCGGTGGCTTCACCGATCAACAGGTTGTGGTGACGACGAACGTAGGAGACGATAGCTTCGTCCATCTTGTCGCCGCCAACGCGGACTGATGTGGTGTAGGCGAGGCCACGGAGCGACAACACAGCCACTTCGGTCGTACCACCGCCGATATCGACGACCATCGAACCGATTGGCTCGGTTACCGGCATATCCGCACCAATCGCGGCAGCCATTGGTTCCTCGATCAGGAACACTTCAGACGCTCCGGCATTCGAAGCTGCATCGCGGATTGCGCGGCGTTCGACCGAGGTCGAGCCCG
>JBKJLZ010000120.1:0-2525 GCA_046596705.1 Sphingorhabdus sp.
CTCCAAACTACAGTTCGAGACCCTTAGTGCAGTTGATTCTGCAAATAGCATCGACGCGATAGAAGCAGTGCGCGTCGCGGCACTTGGCAAGCAGGGCAGTATTTCGGCTCTGCTGAAGACCCTTGGTGGAATGTCGGCTGAAGAACGGCAAGTGCAGCGACCGCTGATCAATGGCCTGCGCGAAAGCGTGACCGCGGCGATCGCCGATAAAAAAGTAGCTCTGGAAACTGCCGTTCTGAATTTACGTCTCGCGACAGAGCGAGTCGATATGACCCTACCCGCACCCGCAACGCCTCGCGGGTCCATACATCCTGTAAGCCAAGTCATGGACGAACTGGCCGAGATATTCGCCGATATGGGCTTTGCCGTCGCCGAAGGGCCGGAGATCGAGGACCAGTGGCATAATTTCACCGCGCTTAACATGCCCGAAACGCATCCGGCGCGTGCGATGCACGACACTTTCTATATTGCGGCGGATGAGGGCGAGGAAGCCAAGGTACTGAGGACTCACACTTCTCCAGTACAAATCCGCACCATGACGTCACAAAATCCGCCGATCCGCATTATCGCGCCAGGCCGCGTTTACCGCAGCGACAGCGACGCGACACACACGCCGATGTTCCATCAGATTGAAGGGCTGGTGATCGATAAGGGCATTCATCTCGGGCATCTTAAATGGACGCTGGAGACATTCCTAAAAGCCTTTTTTGAGCGGGACGACCTGACCATCCGCCTGCGTCCCAGCTATTTTCCCTTCACCGAGCCATCGGCAGAGGTCGATGTCAGTTTTTCTGTTGAAAATGGCAAACGCATACTTGGCGGCACCGGCGGCTGGATGGAGTTGCTTGGCTCGGGCATGGTCCACCCGAAGGTAATCACGGCATGCGGCCTCGATCCCGATGTCTACCAGGGATTCGCCTTTGGCGTTGGCGTCGACAGGCTGGCGATGCTGAAATATGGTATGGACGATTTGCGCGCATTTTTCGATGGCGACCTGCGCTGGCTTAAACATTATGGCTTTGGCGCGCTCGATGTACCGACATTGAGTGGGGGAGTGGGAGCATGAAGTTCTCGCTAAGCTGGCTCAAAGAGCATCTCGAGACCGAGGCGGATATAGACGCGATCGGTGAGCGACTGAATCAGATCGGTCTTGAGGTGGAGGGGATGGAAAATCCGGCCGAGAAGCTCTCGGCGTTCCGGATTGCCAAGGTTTTGACCGCTGCGCCGCATCCGCAGGCTGACAAGCTGCAAGTCTTGTCGGTCGATGCCGGTGGCGAACCGCTTCAGGTTGTTTGCGGGGCACCCAATGCGCGTGCAGGAATGCTCGGGGTTTTCGGTCCTGTGGGTGCAACGGTGCCGTCAAACGGCATGGTGCTGAAAGTTGCAGCCATTCGCGGCGTAGAATCGAACGGCATGATGTGCTCGATTGCCGAGCTTGAGCTAGGCGACGAGCATGACGGAATAATTGAACTTGCAGCCGATGCCCCGGTGGGTCGAGTGTACGCCGAATGGGCCGAACTCGACGACACGATCTTTGATATTAGCGTGACCCCCAACCGGCAGGATTGCATGGGCGTGCGCGGGATCGCCCGCGATCTGGCGGCGGCGGGACTGGGGAAGCTTAGGCCGCTGACCGACGTTTACCGCATGGCTACGCTGGCGCCGGTCGAGGGTAGCGACGCTGCCCCCGACATCCGCACCGACGACACGCAAGGCTGCCCTGCATTTTACGCACAGGCCGTGTCGGGCGTAACCAACGGCGCGTCGCCCGAATGGATGATCCAAAAGCTCAAGGCTATTGGCCAGAAACCGATTTCGGCGCTGGTCGACATTACCAATTTCATCTCGATCGATCTCGGACGACCCTTGCATGTCTATGATCGTGCCAAGCTCTCCGGGCCGCTGGTTGCCCGCAAGGCGAAAGATGGCGAGCAAGTTCATGCCCTCAATGGCAAGACCTACACGCTCGACGCCAGCATGACGGTCATCGCTGACGACGTCCAAGTGCACGATATCGGCGGCATCATGGGTGGCGAACATTCGGGCGTGTCCGACACCACAACCGATGTGCTGATCGAATGCGCCTATTTTAGCCCCGAACATATCGCACGGACTGGGCAGAAGCTGGCACTAACCAGCGATGCGCGGCAGCGGTTCGAGCGCGGTGTCGATCCCGCCTTTCTCGACGCTGGGCTGGCCATTGCGAACAAGCTGGTGCTGGAACATGCCGGGGGAACTGCGAGCGCCGTCACCCGTGCTGGCGAAGCGCCAGTTGCGCCGCGCAACATTTCCTATGACACCAGCCATTGCCTGCGGCTGGGCGGCATCGATGTCGCACCGGAAAAACAACGCCAAATCCTTGAAAGCCTTGGTTTTGCAGTTAACACTGAATGGCTAGTTACACCCCCTAGCTGGCGGCGTGACGTCGAAGGCGGTGCCGATCTGGTCGAAGAAGTCGTACGCATGGTCGGGTTGGAGCATGTCCCCTCGACCGCGCTGCCGCGCGCAGACGGCGTCGCTAAGCC
>JBKJLZ010000148.1:0-5883 GCA_046596705.1 Sphingorhabdus sp.
TGGAGCGCGCGATGCAATCGACAAGAAGGTAAAGGTCAGCTTTCCGGGTGCGGATGCGCCGTCGCTGACCGGCTTTCCTTCAATGAGCCGATATCGCAAGCTCGCCAGTTACATGAAGAAATTCCATTTAGTGTTAAGCTACAATTGGGGGGCGATGGATGGGGTAATGGCCCACACCTTGTTTGCGAAGGCCATGAACCTGCCGCCGCTGATTCACCATGAGGATGGTTTCGATACCGACGAGGCAGAACGGCTGAAGACGGGACGAAACTGGTTTCGCACCATCGCGCTCCAACGCGCGGATACACTAGTCGTGCCGTCTAAAACGCTGGAGCATATCGCGCGAACTAATTGGCACCAGCCGCTGGAAAAAATCTGCCGCTTTCCTAACGGCATCGATACCGCACATTTTAATCGCCGTGCGCAACGCGGTTCGTTTCCAGGGTTCACACGACGTGAGGGTGAGATAGTCATCGGAACTGTCGCGGGGTTGCACGCCATAAAGAATTTACCACGACTGGTTCGCGCGGTGGCGGCGGCGGGCGCGAATGTGCGGTTAGCGATTGTTGGAGAAGGTCCAGAACGGGGCGCAATTCTGGCCGAAGCCGAACGGCTTGGAATTGCCGACCGCGTTATGATGCCAGGGTTCCTGCGCGATCCCGCACGCTATCTGCGGCTGTTCGATATTTTTGTCTTGTCATCCAACAGTGAACAATATCCAATCTCGCTATTGGAAGCGATGGCGAGCGAACTGCCAATAGTTGCCACCGACGTTGGCGATATTCGTCAGATCGTCTCGCCGGAGAATTTACCTTTTGTTACGAAACCAAATGACGAAGCAGCGTTGGCTACAGCAATCCGCATTTTGGCATCCGATGCGCAACTGCGTGCGACGTTGGGCGAGGCAAACCGCCGACTAGCGCATTTGCAATATGACGAGGTAACGATGTTAGCCCGGTACCGGCAGCTATATGGGACTGCAATGAAACGCGCAGATTTTGCGCGACAAGCCTGATATTTTGGAATAGCGCAAAGTCAGGGGAGGGCGCTGGAAAGCGCTATGTATATACCATAGGGGTCGAATTAGTGTTCAAGGGTCTGAAACCCATAATTTACGGTGGCCGTGAAGTATGGCCACTGGTCGAAGGTGGCAAAGGTGTCGCTGCGACAAATCATGCAAGCTCTGGGGCATGGGCCGCTGCTGGCGGGATCGGCACGGTTTCAGCGGTTAACGCTGATAGCTATGACGATGATGGCAATATGATCCCCCAGGTGTTCCACGGTAAAACGCGCGCCGAACGGCATGAAGAGCTGGTCGAATATGGCATCCGCGGCGGTGTGGCGCAGGTCAAGCGCGCTCATGAAATTGCGGACGGTAAGGGCGCGATCAATATTAACGTGCTCTGGGAAATGGGCGGCGCGCAGAGAATATTGCACGGCGTTCTCGAACAGACGAGGGGTATGGTAACCGGGGTCACCTGTGGCGCCGGCATGCCTTATAAATTGTCCGAAATTGCGGCGCAATATGGTGTTTATTATCTACCGATCATCAGCTCGGCGCGTGCATTTCGTGCGCTTTGGAAACGAGCCTATAACAAGGTGCCTGAGTGGTTGGGCGCTGTAGTTTATGAAGATCCTTGGCTTGCGGGCGGCCATAACGGTCTGTCCAACGCCGAAGACCCGCGCAGTCCCGAAGATCCCTATCCGCGAGTCAAAGCATTGCGCGATGTGATGCGAGAAGAGGGCATATCGGACGAATTGCCGATTATCATGGCGGGTGGCGTATGGTATTTGCGCGAATGGGACAATTGGATCGACAATCCTGAACTGGGCCAGATTGCGTTTCAATTCGGTACCCGACCGTTGCTAACCCAGGAGAGCCCGATACCCGAAGGTTGGAAGGATGCGCTGACAAAAATTCCTGAAGACGGCGTGTTGCTGCACAAATTTTCGCCGACAGGATTTTATTCAAGTGCCGTTATCAATCCTTTCCTGAATGAACTGCAAGCGCGTTCCGAACGTCAAGTTTCCTATGTCTCTGAGCCAAGCAACGACAACAGCTTGCGGCTCGACGTGGGCGTGAAGGGAAAGAATTTTTGGGTCACGCCGGCCGACTTGATGCGCGCGCGGGAATATCATGCGCGCGGTTTTACCGAGGCGCTGAAAACCCCGGACGACAGTGTCGTGTTCGTAACGCCTCCATCGCGAGATGTTATTCGCAAGGATCAGACTGACTGCATGGGATGCTTGTCGCATTGCGGCTTTTCGTCTTGGAAAGACCATGACAACAACTCGACGGGCAGGCTCGCCGACCCACGCAGTTTCTGCATTCAGAAAGCCCTGCAGAACATCGCTCATGGCGCGCCTATTGATGAAAACCTGATGTTCGCGGGGCATAGCGCGTATCTGTTTGGCAAAGACCCGTTTTACTCGAACGGTTTTGTACCGACTGTGAAGCAATTGGTGGATAGGATATTGACGGGGGATTGAACCCTGCACCCTCGTTTTACATTTACCCATTGTTGACCTTCTTCGGTTACGTAACAACGCAGGGGTGGTACATGGGGTACATGACGTCGCAATATCGAAAAGTAGCACCAGCGCGACTTGAGCAGCGTGAGTCTGTACGACATCCTGTGCTGCTACAGCGAGCGACGGTTCGGAAACACTCGAAGCAGGCCGATGAGGCTAAGTTGGTCGATCTTTCAGTCTACGGATGTCGGCTTGTCATCGAAAGCAAATTCAACGTTGGCGATCGTCTCTGGCTCCGATTTGCTGGCAGCAGCGCGATTGCAGCTACCGCTGTGTGGTTAGAGGACGACCGGCTCGGCTGCCGTTTCGACGAAATGCTGGATCGCGAGTTATTTCGCGAACTGACGCTTAACCATTGACCTAGCAATAGTCTCCGCTCATTTAATCGTTCGATTAATGGCAGAGGAAAACGGGCGTGGACTTCAGTTTAAGCGACGAACAAACCGCCTTGCAGGAAAGCGCGCGTCGCTTTGCGCAAAAAGAACTCGCGCCGTTAGCCGCAGCAATCGAGCATACCAACAAGCCGCTGTCGCATGACGTTGTCAAAAAAATGGCAGCGATGGGATTTTTGGGCATCAATATTCCCGAAGAACTTGGCGGATTGGGTCTGTCCAATCTGGATGCATTGATCGTTTTGGAGGAACTGGCAAAAGTATCCAGCGCAGTTGCGTTTCCGGCGTTCGAGGCGAATGTCGGCCCTGTCCATGCAATTCGCCATTTTGCGCCCCTCGCGCTGACGCAGCGGATCGTGCCAGCGGTTTGTCGCGGCGAAATGATCGTTGCGGTATCGATGTCAGAACCGAATGCTGGCACAGCGCTGACTGACCTGACTACGCGTGGCGTGATTGACGGTGATACCGTCACTATCAACGGATCGAAACGGTGGTGCTCTGGTGGCGGACATAGCGACGCATATCTCGTTTATACCCGGCTGTCTGACGCGCCTGGTGCAAAAGGTATAGGCGCTGTGCTTGTCGAGAAGGAAACGGCAGGGCTAAGCTTTGGCGAACCTGAAATCTTGATGGGTTTTCGGGGCGTGCCGTCGGCGGATATCTATCTCGACAATGTGCGGGTTCCAATCGACAATATCGTCGTACCAGCAGGCGGCTTTGCCAAGTTGATGGAGGCCTTCGACCTGGAACGCTGCGGCAATGCAACGATGGCGCTTGCACAGGCATCTGGCGCGCTGGAGGATGTGCTCGCTTATGTGCAGGAGCGTCAGCAATTCGGCAAACCGCTCGCCGACTTTCAGGCTGTGCAGCTTAAACTAGCGGAAATGCAGATGGAGGTTGAAGCTGCGCGGTTGCTGATCTGGCGGGCGGCGGCCAACGCCGACAAGGGTTTGCCCTCGATCCTCGACAGCAGCACCGCCAAATGCTTTGCTAACCAGGTTGCGCGCAGCGTAACCGGAAACGCACTGCAACTGATGGGCGGCTATGGATACTCAACTGCCTACCCCATGGAACGCCGGATGCGCGACGCCTGGGGATGGGGAATCGCTGGTGGATCGATCGATATCCAAAAGGTCAATATCGCAAGCGCGATGGTAGGGAGGCGGTTCGATCAGCGGCGGTGAAATTGGTAGATGCGGCGTTCTCATTGGCTTGCTCACTAAGCCCGCGGCAGCGATGCTCATTGCGAACGAGCGCTTAATTCCATCCCTCGAGAACCTGATCGGGCGGCCTGTGACCATCGGCCCACATCCTGATATTCGTAATGACGCGCTCACCTGATGCCTCGCGGCCTTCAAATGTCGCGCTCCCCAGATGGGGCAATAACACGACATTGTTAAGCGCCAGAAGTCGGGGGTCGACCGCTGGTTCGTGAGTATAGACGTCTAGCCCGGCGCCACCAATTGATCCGGCTTGTAACGCTTCGATCAACGCATTTTCGTCGATTAGCTCGCCGCGTGCGGTGTTGATGATGTAAGCGTCGGGTTTCATCATGGCGATCCGCTCGGCGTTTATGAACCCCTCGGTTGCAGCAGTTAGCGGGCAGTGCAGTGTAATGATGTCGGCGCGCATTATCAAACGGTCTAGATCGGGCTCGAAACTAACGCCCAATTCTTGTTCGACGCTGGCGGGCAGGCGGTTACGCTTGTTGTAAACGACATCAATGCCGAATGCCTTGGCGCGCATCGCAACTGCTTCACCGATCCGGCCAAAACCGATAATGCCCAAAGTCTTGCCACCAATCCGGTGACCTAACATACCTGTCGGTCGCCAGCCCTGCCAATCGCCGCTACGCATCAAGCGGTGGCCTTCACCAAGCCGACGCGGGACATTCAGAATCAGCGCCATCGTCAGGTCGGCGGTGTCGTCGGTAAAAACACCAGGTGTGTTTGTGACCATGATGCCCTTCGCTTTGGCAGCAGCAAGATCAATATGATTCACGCCCGCACCGTAATTAGCGATAAGTTTCAGGCGCGGCGGGGCGGCGGCGATAAGATCGGCGTCGATGACGTCGGTAACCGTCGGCACGAGCACATCGCAATCGCCCATCGCCCTCTCAAGTGCAACGCGGTCCAGGGGTTTGTCGCTATCGTTGAAACAGGCTTCGAAAAGTTGCGCCATGCGCAGTTCGACTGCAGGCAGCAATGTGCGAGTCACCGAAATGCAAGGTCGCTCTATACGGGTTAGTCCGGCCATTCCATCGCCTAGTGCTGAATTTAAGCTCTCGTCAAGCCACCACGCTTGAAGTGTCAGCATAACGTACCGTATAGCGAAGAACTTAAGGTAAGCGCAAAGTCGATTTTAATGAAAAACATTGGCAAAATTTTGGCAATTGTGTCGATTGTTGCGACCACAAACGGCGCGCTCGCGCAATCCAACCGAAAAACGCCTTATTGGGCATCGCTCGACGAAGCCGATGTTCGGATGCGTACCGGGCCAAGCACCGAATTTCCGGTTAAATGGGTTTATCAGCGACGGAACCTGCCGGTGAAAGTTGTGGCAGTGCACAGCGTTTGGCGCAAGGTCGAGGACATTGACGGCGATCAGGGTTGGATGCACGTCCGCTTGCTCAGCACGGCGCGCACGGCCGTTGTCGTCGGTAGCAGTATCGGTGCTTTACGCGAAAAACCCGATGCAAAAGCGCGTGTTGCATGGCGAGTAGAGCCCGGCGTTGTCGGCGAAATCGAAGAATGCGAAAAAGGCTGGTGCCGGTTCGACAATGGCGGCCGGTTCGGATACATTGAGGCCGAGC
This sequence comes from Sphingorhabdus sp., assembly GCA_046596705.1. Classification (GTDB taxonomy): domain Bacteria; phylum Pseudomonadota; class Alphaproteobacteria; order Sphingomonadales; family Sphingomonadaceae; genus Sphingorhabdus_B. The sequence goes on from JBKJLZ010000148.1 coordinate 5,737, forward strand.
GGCTTTGGGGCGACGACGCGCCCTAAGCCGTCGCGGCGTTTTCCCAAAGCGCATTTTGCAAAGACTTGGAACGACCACTTTGCTATCGGCCTCACATGTCCGAACAAAAGCATCTCTATCTCGTTGACGGTTCTGCCTATATTTTTC
>JBKJLZ010000229.1:0-3241 GCA_046596705.1 Sphingorhabdus sp.
AACGCTCCAGCCAAGCTGTTCGGCGAGTTCGAGGCCCATCGTCTTCTTGCCCTCGATCCGGTAAGGCTCCTTTAACGTCGACAGGTCAAACCAGCCTTCACGCTCGGCACCTTGCGCAACCAGCTTGCCGCAGTCGTCAATCAGCCCGTTGACGCGGTAGACCTTCGCGCCTTGCATCGCTATTTCCCGAACGTTGATCTCGGGCGTGTCATCAGGACAGAAGATCACCGCCTCGATTCCAGCGCGCGTGGCGTAAGCCGCAGCGGCTGCACCGGCATTGCCGTTGGTCGGCATCGCGATACGCTTTATGCCGAGTTCCTTCGCCATGGAAATCGCCATCACCAGTCCGCGCGCTTTGAACGATCCGGTGGGCAGGCGGCCTTCGTCCTTGACCAGAATTTCGCGTGCACCCAGCGATTTTGAAATGGCGTGTAGCGGGATCAGTGGCGTTTCCTGTTCGCCGAGACTGATGATGTTGCTGCTCTTCCGAACCGGCAGCAGTTCGCGGTAACGCCACAGGTCACGCGGTCGGTCGCGGAGTGCATCCATTGTAAGGGCGCTCCGAACAGCTTCGAGATCGTACCGAACGAGCAGCGGACGACCTACAGCAGAAAGCCCGTGCAACCGGTCAGCCTCGTATCGCTCGCCGGTCATCGAACATTCAAGATGAGTGACAAAAGTCGGACGTTCAGGAAATACGCCCGGCGCAGCAATGTTCGAATCGATCAAAATTGGATCCTTTGCAAAAACGAGGCTTCCCTTGCCCGATCTTCCGTGCCGCGCCAACGGAGTTTCGCCACCGGTTATGCACAGAATTGCTGCAATGTGATGGCCGACGACGCTTGTTTTGCGCCCTCTTCAGTCTTAGCGTTGCTATATGAAGCCTGTAATTTTCGGCCTTTCCGGCCTGACCCTTACCGATGACGAAAAACGCTTGTTCCGCGATGTCGATCCAGCCGGGTATATTTTGTTCAAAAGAAACATTCAGGACCGTGAGCAGCTTCGTGCGCTGACCGATGCCTTACGCGAACTTCATGGCCGCGACGATGTGTTGATCTCGATTGATCAGGAGGGGGGCCGGGTGGCGCGGATGCGCGGGCCGGTGTGGCCTGAATTTCCAGCGGGAGGCGTGTTCGATGTGCTTTACGACATTGCACCGATAACTGCGATCGAGGCGGCGCGGAGCAATGCCGAAGCGATAGCACTGTTGCTGGCCGAAGTCGGGATCAATGTCGATTGCCTGCCATTGCTTGATGTCCGCGTTCCTGAAACCCACGCTGCTATTGGCGACCGGGCATTGGGCAGCGATTCCTTGCAAGTTGCTGCTCTGGGGCGGGCGATTCTGGACGGGCTGGCAGCTGGGGGTGTGGTTGGTGTAGTCAAACATATGCCGGGCCAGGGACGAGCGGTTGTTGATACCCATCATGAGCTGCCCCATGTGCACGCTAGCGAAGCCGAGCTGGAGCAAGACTTGATACCTTTCCGGACACTTAACCGGGCGCCGATGGGGATGACTGGACACGTGGTGTACGACATCTGGGATGCCGAACATTGCGCGACTATGTCGCCGGTAATCATAGAAAATATCATTCGCGGACGCATCGGCTTCGACGGACTTTTGATCAGCGACGATCTCGACATGAATGCGCTTTCGGGCGATGTACCTACGCGCGCCGCCGATTGTGTTGCCGCGGGCTGCGATATCGCTCTTAACTGCTGGGGTCGCCTTGACGAAATGGCATCGATTGCCGAAATACTGCCAGATATCACGGATGCGGCGCGAGTGCGGTTGGACCGAGCTATGTCCAAGGCAGCGCCGAAGTTTGATCCCGCCCGGCTGGCAGACATGCTGGAAAAGCGCGACCAATTGCTGGCGGTTGCCGGAGAGCAGGCCGGAAGCAAGCTTACCCAAGCGGCAACCGGTGCGGCATGAGCGACGAAACACTATTTGACGATGGCGAGGTCCGGGTCGCGCCAGAGGCCTTACACCCTGATGTGTTGACTATCGACATAGACGGATGGGAAGGGCCGCTCGACCTGTTGCTGACGCTTGCGCGCAATCAGAAAGTTGATTTGAGGGCCATTTCAATCCTCGCTTTGGTCGAGCAATATTTGGTGTTCATTGACAAAGCGCGCGCGCTGAAGCTGGAACTTGCCGCCGATTATCTCGTGATGGCGGCGTGGTTGGCCTATTTAAAGTCAGCGCTGCTTCTGCCGAAAGATCCGACGATCGACCCGTCACCAGAGGAGTTGGCGCTGCGTTTACAACTCCGGCTGGAGCGGCTGAATGCGATGCGTGAAAGTGGTGCTCGGTTAATCGCGCGCGACCGGATTGGTCGCGACATTTTCCTGCGCGGTACGCCTGAAGGCCTTCGTGTCGTCAAGGCTCGAGCTTGGCAGTGCGATTATTTTGAACTAATTACAGCATATGGTCAAGTGAGGGCACGGACCCAGCCAGTGTTGCACGTGGTCAAACGTCGTGCTGTAATGACACTTGAAGAAGCGCTCACGCGGGTGTCAGAAATGATCGGTGCGGCGGTTAACTGGACCGACATCCAGTCATTCCTGCCGCCTTTTGCTGAACCTGCATTGCGGCGTTCAGCACTTGCTTCGAGCTTTGTCGCAGCGCTTGAACTGGCACGACGCGGCGCACTCGATATGCAACAAGCGGAGAGTTTTGCGCCGTTATATTTAAGGGTGAAGGCATGATGATCGAACATAATCCCGATGTTCGCGCGGTGGAGGCCGCAGTATTTGCCGCCGAGGCACCCATGACGGTTGAGCAAATTCGCGCTTATGTCGGCGACGGGGTCGACGTTACGGCCGCGCTGGCAACGCTTACAGCGCATTATGACGGGCGAGGGATAGAACTCGTCCATCGCGGCAAGGCTTGGCATTTCCAGACCGCAGCCGACCTTGCCCACTTGCTCCGCCGGGAGCGTGAGGAAAGCCGCAAGCTTAGCCGTGCGGCGGTCGAGACGCTGGCGATCATAGCTTATCATGAACCGGTCAGCCGGGCCGAAATCGAGGCTATACGGGGCGTGCAGATATCCAAAGGTACGCTTGATGTGCTGATGGAGGCTGGGTGGGTTCGACCAGCGGGGCGCCGCGAAGTGCCGGGGCGGCCATTGATCTATGCCACAACGGTGGGTTTTCTAACGCATTTCGGACTGGTGAGCCGCAAGGATTTGCCAGGTATTGACGATCTTAAAGCCGCTGGCCTTCTTGATCCGGTTGATGC
>JBKJLZ010000232.1:0-3096 GCA_046596705.1 Sphingorhabdus sp.
TGTGCTGCACCAAAATCCGATATCGCACGCGACACCTGTTCCAGCACATTAAGCGAGCGCGCCAACGGCCCTATGGTATCGAGCGAGGGTTCGGTCATTTCCAAACCATCCTGGGACACTGACACATGCGCTGGTTTGAAGCCGTAAATGCCGCAATAAGCGGCCGGAATGCGGATCGAACCCATCGTGTCGGTACCAAGCGCGGCATCGCATAATCCGGCCGCCACCGCTGCGCCACTGCCGCCTGACGAACCGCCCGCCGTGTAGCCCAGCCGGTGCGGGTTTTGGGTTTCGCCAAACCAAGGATTGTCGGTCTTCGCACCAAGCGCGGCTTCGTCCATGTTGAGGGTGCCGACGATAGCGGCGCCTGCGTTACGCAAATTCGCCACAACCTCGGCATCGTTCGTGGCGATGCGGTGCCGGAAAACTTCGCTGCCGCTGGTCCAGGGCATGTTCTTGACAGCGATATTTGCTTTCACGCCGATTGTCAGTCCGGAAAGTGTCCCGTCGCCACCCATCGCTGATCTGTCGAAATAAGTGAATGCATTCAGCCGTGCATTACGGGCTTCAAGGGCGTCCCAATCGATCACACGCCGCGCTCATCTAGCAATCGAATGGGTTTTTGTCTGACATCGATCTCGGTTAGGCTCGCGGTTTCGCCGGGTCGACATAACTGAACGCCAACCTCGACGTTCAAACCCTGACGAAGCAGAGCGGCCAATTGTGCTTCGTCGGTACCGCCACGACTTTCGAGCACCACCAGCATATCATCGCGTTGCGTCGCCGGATCGCGGGTCAGTCGGCAGACATATTCGCCGGTGAGATCAGAGCGGTTTTCAATCAGTGCACCTATGGCATGCGGAAACAGATTAATGCCGCGTAGCTTCACCATATTGTCGCTGCGCCCTTTGAAACCGGTTATGCGCTTGAACGCGATTTCGCCCCGCCCCGGCATTTCCTGCGTGATGTCATGAGTGTTGAAGCGGATGCACGGAGCGATGTCGTCCTTGAACAAGCAGGTGACTACCATGTCCCCCGTTTCGCCGGGCGCTACCGCCTGCCCATCATCCACGCCAAGCAGTTCGAGGAATTGGGCGTCCTCCCAGACATATAGTCCATCGCGGTCGGGCCCTTCACCCGCGATCGAGCCCGTATCACCGACGCCATACCAGTCATACGCCTTTGCGCCATGCCACGCTGCTTCGGTAGAAGCGCGGTCTTCGGTACCGAGATGGCCGATAATCATCTTGAGCTTGATCCGGTCGAACAGCTTTTCCGCCTCGGCGACCTCGGCCAGTTTGCGGATATAATCGACGAAGCCGACCATCACCGTCACGCCAAAATCTGCCATAAGATTGACCTGATTGACCGAGCGCGTCTCAATGCCAGTCCCTGCGCTCAGGAACAGCGAATTTGTAAAATGCGTGACCGCTTCGCGGATGTAATGGCCGCCGTTTATCATGCCGTGACCATAGACCGACTGCACAACGTCAACCGGCTGCAACCCCATCCAGCGATACATCCGCCCGACAAGAAGATTGGTAATCTCGCGCCCCTTGGGCCCAAATATCAACGGCTGGGGACGGCCCGTAGTGCCGCTGGTGGTGTGAAAAACCACAGGCGTATCGCCGCGCCCGTCGAAATCGCCATATGGCGGATATTCGTTCACCGACGCCATCAGCTCGGTTTTGTCATACACTGGCAGCTTGCCGATGTCGGCCAGGCTTCGGATATCGCCCGCTTCGATGCCTTTCGAACCCCAAATTCTCTTGTAGAACGGAATCTCCCACCCCCGCTGCATCAGCTTTAGAAAGCGCTCATTCTGCAAAGCATGCAACTCATCACGCGATATCGCCGCATAGCGCGTGGTAAAGGCATCACCGACCGGATATTCAGTCAGCATCTGCTTTGCGTCAAAAGCTTCGAAATAGGTTTGAAAACTCATCTAGGTTCCGTTGCGTAAGATAAGGGGTCGACAAAAATTCGCCGTTCGCAGACGCCCGCTAGTATGTCACACAGGCCGTATTTCCGCGCCGATTGCTTGGGTGACATCGGCGCGGTCGGGCTGCCAAGGTTGGCATCGATTACGCGCTCGATGCTTGCACCATTGTTCAGCCTCACAACCAAGCGCTGCGGAGCCATGGCGTTGCCATCGGGATTGCTGTCCAACGTCACGGAGACTCTTTCTGCCAACGATCCGATCGTTTCGCCAATGCGGGGGTCGATATAACCGTCGCGCAGCATTAACGGTGCCAGAAAAGCTAGGCACAATCTTTGATAGGTCATTGGCGCGTCGGGTTGATAGGGCCGCCCGACAAGACGTTGGATAAGCGGCGGCGCGAACAACTCAATGCATTCTACCATATCTATGGTCAGCGGCCCTTCGTCACGCAGATCAGCAAGCGCGCCTAAGGCACCATGGCTCGCCCGGCCTGACGGAAACGGTTTGATACTGACTTCGCTAATCCGCCAAATCTGTCCCAGTGTGCCAGTGTATCGCGCAAGATCGAGCGGTTCGAGAAGCTCCGAGTAGCCGAACTGCCCTTCCAGCATTTGATGCGGACCGGTCATTCCTGCCTTAACCAAGTCGACCGTCTGAACCGCTGCCTGTGCGGCTCTTCCGATTTGCAGTGGCAGCGCAATGGAGGCCTCGACATGCGCCTGCATCGTCCCGCCTGCAAAGCTATAGGCAAGGCCCATCACGTCAGCGAATTGCTCGCGCGACAATCTTTCAAGCCGCGCTACCGCCAGCGCCGCCGCGATAATGCCAGCTGTGGCTGGACGAAAAAAGCGCATTGGGCCGGTTGCCGCAATGCCAAGCCCACTGGCGATGTCGACGCCGACCACCAGCGCGTGCAGAAAATCATCCGGATCGCTACCGCCCATGCGGTCGGATGCCGCCAACAATGCCGCAGTCACCACCGACAAAGCATGAACGACCGCGCCCTCATGCACCGCGTCCCATTCAAGACAGTGAATGGCAAAGCCATTGAAAAACGCGACGGACGGCGCGGGCATTAGTTCGCCGGATAGCGAGCGAGCTTCGTCTGAAATGCCCCATCCGCGGACGGCAGGCAGCAACGCGTGCGCTGCGGG
>JBKJLZ010000061.1:0-3334 GCA_046596705.1 Sphingorhabdus sp.
GCACGCTGCTCAGCCGCGGCCAGGTCACTGTTCTCACTCTCCTCGACCAGCGGACAAACCCAAAACGCCTGCTTGCCCAACGCCAGATGTCGAGCAACACCGTCGATAATCTCAGGCAGTCGCTCCTGCGATATGACCCGAGTTTCAACGGGGGTTCGGCCTGGCGGCAGTTCGTCTAGTTGCGAACTATCCATCTCGCCATAAGCAGCTAACGCCAGACTGCGCGGAATCGGCGTTGCCGTCATCACCAGCAAATGTGGCACACCCCTGCCCTTGCGCGACAACATAAGTCGCTGCGAAACGCCAAACCGGTGCTGCTCGTCGATTACTGCAACGGCCAGCGCTTTGTAGATCACCGCTTCCTGAAAAATGGCATGAGTGCCCACCAGAATATGGATCGAACCATCAGCTAATCCCATCAGGGTGGCCTCACGCATTTTGCCTTTGTCCCTGCCCGTCAGGATCGCGACATTAATCGGCAGACCGGTGAGCAGCTTCTGCAACGTTGCAAAATGCTGTCGCGCCAATATCTCGGTCGGCGCTAGCATTGCGCCCTGCATTCCGGATTCGACTGCCCGGAGCAGCGCCATGACCGCCACCATTGTCTTGCCGGCACCGACATCGCCTTGCAGCAGTCGTAACATCGGCCGCGATTGCGCCAGATCGCCCTCGATCTCCCTGATCGTCCGCGTCTGCGCGCCCGTCAGCACAAAAGGCAGCTGAAGCCGGTCAACCAGCGCCCCGTCACCGCCAACCGGCACGGCGCTCCGTTTGTCCATCGCCGCGCGGATAAGCCGCATCGCCAATTGGTTCGAAAATAGCTCATCGTAAGCAAGCCTATCGCGCGCAGCCTGGTCGTCCTTGTGGTGAACAGTGTGGATAGATTCTGCCCATGAAGCCCACCCTCTCGACGCCAAAAGGCTAGGCTCGATCCATTCGGGCAGCACGGGCACTTGTTCCAGCACCGACGTCGCCAATTGGCTCATGCGGCGATTGGTCAGCCCCTCGGAAAGCGGATAAACCGGCTCGGCCAAGCCCGGCCCGCCCGCCTCGCCGACATTTACGATATGATCGGGATGCACCATCTGCAACTCGTCGCCATAGCGTTCGAGCTTGCCCGATATGATACGCTCCTCGCCAATCGGCAATTGCTTCTTTGCCCAGCCTCCATTGCGTCCGAAAAAGGTCAGCGTGATGTAATTGCCTTCGGCGTCCGCCGCATAAATTCTTAGCGGCGCGCGCGCGTTGGCGCTGGTTCGCTGTTCCATAACAATTAGACGGATAATGATGTTTGCGCCGACGTCCTCCACATCGAGCCGCGTCACCGCCTTGCGGTAAGTCCAGCTTGCAGGAAAATGATAAGCGACATCCTTTGTCCGCTCCAACCCCAACCGGTCGAGCGGTTTGGCCAGTGCAGGCCCCACGCCCTTCATTGCGATGACTTCTGCAAATAACGGATTGAGTATATCGGGGCGCATGGTTAGGGCCGCTTATAACTCCCTCATCGACCTGTGCCAGTATTAAGGAAGCGCCGCATGGACGCCGACCCCTATCGCCGAAAACTCCATTTCCGTGCGCATCATCGTGGCACGCGTGAAGCGGATGCAATGGTTGGCGGATTCTTCGACCGTTATTCGGCGGACTGGGGTGTGAACGAATATGCTTGGTTCGAACGGCTTCTGGACGAACAGGACGTGGACATCATGGCGTGGGCGCTAGGGACGCAAGTGCCCGATCCCGCGTTTGACGGACAGATGATGGACGATTTGAAGCGGCTCGATTTCGTACCTCTGCCGCAGGGTATCCACGACTAAAAAGCGATGCCCGATATCCAAAAGATCATAAAGGCGACGTCGCCCCTGACTTTATCGTCGGTGCCTTCGGGTTTCGCGCCGCTACTACTTGCCGATTTGACGCGTGCGGCCAAGGCAAGGACGATGTTTATCGCGCCCGACGATGCAGCAATGCGCGCCATTGCTGACGCTGTCCCGTATTTCGCGCCCGAGATCCACATATTGCAGATCCCCGCGTGGGATTGCCTTCCCTACGATCGCGCATCGCCCTCATTGGCGGTGACTGCCCAGCGCATGGCGACGTTACAGGCTTTGCAGCAACCGGCTAGCGCCAGACAACTGGTGCTGACCACCATCGGCGCAGTGATCCAGAAATTCGTGACTCCGTTCCGGATTCGCCAGACTGGCGAGCGATTAGCCTCGGGGCGTGAGATCAGCCGCGAACGTTTAGCCAGCCTACTCCAATCAAACGGCTATTTTCGTGTCGATACCGTGGCCGAGGCAGGTGAATTCGCAATGCGCGGCAGTATCGTCGACCTGTTCCCGGCGGGGAGCGAATATGGGCTGCGACTTGATTTCTTTGGCGACGAAATCGAAAGCATTCGCCGGTTCAATCCCGCAGATCAGCGAAGCGTCGACAAGATCGGTCATTTCGACCTTTTACCCGCAGTAGAAGCATTGATGGACGAGGAATCGATCCGCCGTTTTCGCACCGGTTACCGCGAACGCTTTGGCGTTACAGCAACTGGTGACCCATTGTACCAAGCCGTTTCAGAGGGCCGACGTCTTTCGGGAATGGACCATTGGCTGCCGTTGTTCGAAGAGCGGATGGCAACGATCTTCGACCATGTCGGTGCCGACACGCTGATTATCCGCGACGGCGGCGCAGCATCGGCGGGTCAATCGCGGCTTGATGCGATTACCGATTATTACGACAACCGGGTCCGCGCGCAGGTCGCCGAACCTGGCAGTTACCGGCCTTTGCCGACTGAGATGCTGTATCTGTCGGCAGACGAGTTGGAGACGCAGTTTACCCAGCACGCGGCGCACTTGCTAACTCCGTTTGCTCAACCCGATTCCGCAAGCATCCTTGATTTTGGTATCGCCACAGGCCGAGATTTTGCGCCAGAACGTGCACAAAAACTAAACATTTATGAAGCGGTATCCGACCATTTGAAGGCACTGCTGAAATCAGGCAGCAAGGCGATTATCGCTAGCTATTCTGTCGGCGCCCGTGACCGTTTGAAGGGCCTTTTGGCTGACCACGGAGCGCCAACGCTCACTGAAGCCGATGGCTGGCAACGCGCGATGGGCGTGCAAAATGCCGTTGCAATGGCCGTGCTACCTATAGACCACGGCTTTGCTACTCCAGAGCTCGCGCTGATCAGCGAACAAGACATGCTTGGCGACCGGCTTGTTCGCCGCCAGAAACGCCGCAAGTCGGCAGACGCATTTTTAGCCGAACTCGCCGCGCTTACTCCCGGCGACCTTGTCGTTCATACCGAACACGGCATCGGCCGGTACGAAGGTCTCGTTTCTAT
>JBKJLZ010000114.1:0-2614 GCA_046596705.1 Sphingorhabdus sp.
AACATGGGACATCGCCCCCGCGCCAAAGGCGGCTACTTCCCGGTAGCTCCGGTCGATAGCGCAGTGGACATCCGCGGCGAGATGGTTGCGACGATGCTGGAAATGGGCCTTCCATGCGACAAACATCACCATGAGGTTGCCGCTGCCCAGCACGAACTTGGACTGACTTTCGGCACATTGACGCAAACCGCCGACCGGATGCAGATCTACAAATATGTCGTCCATCAAGTGGCTCATGCTTATGGCAAAACCGCTACTTTCATGCCGAAGCCGATCAAGGAAGATAACGGTTCGGGCATGCATACCCACCTTTCGATTTGGCAAGGCAAAGAGCCTTTGTTCGCGGGCAATGGCTATGCAGGTCTATCCGACATGTGCCTGTATTTTATCGGCGGCATCATCAAACATGCCAAGTCGGTGAACGCCTTCACCAACCCAACAACCAACAGCTACAAACGGCTGGTACCGGGTTACGAAGCCCCTGTGTTACTAGCTTATTCGGCTCGCAATCGTTCGGCATCGTGCCGAATCCCTTATGGAGCGGGCGCGAAGGCCAAACGGGTTGAGGTCCGCTTCCCCGACGCGATGGCCAATCCATATCTAGCATATGCAGCTCTGTTCATGGCGGGCCTCGATGGTATCCAGAACAAGATTCACCCAGGTGAAGCGATGGACAAAAATCTGTATGATCTGCCCCCGGCAGAGCTTGCCGAAGTTCCGACAGTATGCGGATCGCTTCGTGAAGCACTGGAATGTCTTGCAGCGGATCATGATTATCTGTTGAAAGGCGACGTCTTCACCAAAGACCAAATCGAAGCCTATATTGAACTGAAAATGGAAGACGTCGCGCGTTGGGAAATGACGCCTTCGCCGGTCGAATTCGATATGTATTATAGCTACTGATCCGCGCATCGATCATTAGCTAGGGACCCGGCGGTTTCAAACCGCCGGGTCTTTTTTCATTTTAGTAACGGCTGGCTTGACGCCAGTTTTGATCGAGACGGTTGTTAGCATACCTCTCATTACCATTTCTGCGTTCAATGCTTAACCAGCTTGCGGCTGCAGCCAAAGCGCGGCAGATATTGCAATATCTGCGTTGGAGAGCTTCTTTATGACCCGCTGCCTGTCCCTTTTCACTACAGTAGCCGCCTTGGCCTTTGCAACGCCAGCGATGGCACAGTTGTCAAAACCTGAAACGATAATGACGACGACGGTAGATGCCGAATATGAGCGTTCGGTTGCGCTGCTTGAAAAAATGGTCAACCAGAACAGCGGCACAATGAACTTTAAGGGCGTACAGGCGGTTTCGGAAATGATGCGCGCCGAGCTCGAGCCGCTCGGTTTCAATGTTGCTTGGGAGGATATGTCCGCAGTCAAACGCGCCGGGCATCTGGTGGCGACCAAAAAGGGCAAGAAGGGAAGCAAAAAACTATTATTAATTGCGCATCTCGACACGGTCTTTGAGGCAGACAGCCCGTTCCAACAGTTTGCGCGGAAGTCACCGGACCTGGCCGAAGGCCCTGGTGCGGGCGATGACAAGGGCGGAATGGTTGTCATCATAGCGGCTCTGCGCGCAATGAAGGCCGCGGGAACGCTCCGCGATGCCGATATCGAGATTCATATGACCGGTGATGAAGAGGACGCCGGCGATCCTATTGAAACAGCTCGCGCCAGCCTTATTGCTGCAGGCAAGCGCGCAGATGTTGCGCTGGATTTCGAAGGTTTGTCGATAGAGGATGGCAAGGACATGGGCGTTATCTCGCGCCGGTCGTCGAACAGTTGGAAACTGGAGGTCGCAGGCGTTACCGGCCACAGCTCGCTGATTTTCGATGGCACTTATGGCGATGGTGCGGCGTTTGAACTTGCCCGCATCATCCATCGTTTTCGAACCGAGTTGCCCGAGCCAAACCTGACCTTCAATGTCGGGCTGATCGTTGCCGGTCAGGAAGCGATTGTCGATGCCGACGGCATCCGCGCCAGTGCCAAAGGTAAAACCAATATCATTCCCGGTATAGCACTTGCCCGTGGCGATTTTCGCACCTTATCCGAAGATCAAAGCGCACGGGTGCGCGGCAAGATGCAGGCTATTGTTGCCACGTCAGCTCCAAAGACCTCTGCCAAAATCAGCTTCGATCCGGGCAGCTATCCGGCGATGGCGCCAACCGATGGCAACAAGGCGCTGCTCACGATGCTGAACGTTGTGAACCGCGATCTCGGCCTTGCTGAGCAGGTACCGCTGGACCCACTGAAACGTGGCGCTGGCGACATAAGTTTTGTGGCTAATGATGTCGATGGGCTGGTCGGCCTGGGCGTCTACAGCCGCGGTGACCATGCGCCTGGCGAGACGGTCGACCTGGGCAGCATTAAGCGGCAAGCGAAGCGGGCGGCGATCCTTATGACCCGTTTGTCTCGCGAAAAAGCGAACTAAAGGGTTTCCTTAAGCAAAAAGGGCGGCCCGTCGGACCGCCCTTGATAAGTTTCCACTTTACGCGAATTTAATTGGCGGGGTCGGCAGCTTTACCGAACACACGATATTGTTCATTGCCGACAAACCCGAATTTCGTGATTCCGCTGCGTTTTACTTCAGCGAGTGCTTTATCGACCGTGTCATAAG
>JBKJLZ010000134.1:0-3518 GCA_046596705.1 Sphingorhabdus sp.
GGTCAAATAACCGCCCTCGCCACGCGCGCCTTCCGTGATCAACACGCCAGCACCGTAAATGCCTGTCGGATGAAACTGCACAAATTCACAGTCCTGAAGCGGAAGCCCGGCACGTAAAACCATGCCACCACCGTCGCCGGTGCAGCTGTGCGCCGATGTCGAAGTGAAATAGGCGCGGCCATAGCCCCCGGTCGCCAACACCACCGCATGACTGCGGAAACGGTGGATACTGCCATCATCCATACAGAGCGCAATCACGCCCCGGCATTCGCCGTCTTCCATGATGAGGTCGATCGCAAAATACTCGATGTAGAAATCAGCGTCGTATTTTAGGCTTTGTTGATAGAGCGCATGAAGCATTGCATGACCTGTCCGGTCGGCGGCGGCGCACGTGCGTTGTGCCGGCGGACCTTCGCCCATATTCTGCATCATACCGCCGAACGGACGTTGATAAATCTTACCTTCTTCAGTGCGCGAAAAAGGCACGCCCGCATGCTCCAGTTCGTAAACGGCGGCCGGAGCTTCTCGGCACAGATATTCGATCGCGTCCTGGTCGCCAAGCCAATCACCGCCTTTGACGGTGTCGTACATGTGCCAGGTCCAATGATCGGCGCCCATATTGCCAAGCGATGCGGCTATGCCACCTTGAGCCGCGACAGTGTGACTACGCGTTGGAAAGACCTTAGTAATGCAGGCTGTCTTCAGTCCAGCTTCTGCGCTGCCCATCGTCGCGCGCAATCCGGACCCGCCCGCGCCAACGACGACCGTGTCATAGCTATGGTCGATAATCTTATATGCTTCGGACATCAAGCAGGGCTTCCTGTAAAGGCGAGTTTAGCGACCGTGAAGATGCCGAACACGGCACCGGCCACAACATAAAAATTGAGCAGCGTCATGGCACCGAATTTCAATGCGTCGTCATGAACATAATCTTCGATTAACACTTGAAGACCGAGGCGAACGTGCCAGAAAATACTGACCAGAAGCAAAATCAATGGCACCGCCACTATCGGCTGTGCCATCCATCCAGCAAGCGTTTCCTGTTCGAAATTGGGCATCAAAATAACTGATATCAACAGCCATACGGTTAGCAGCAAATTGCTGACCGCTGTCGTACGCTGCTTAATCCAATGCTCACCGCCATGCTTGGCCGAACCGAGCCCGCGAACCTTGCCTATTACTGTTCCGTTACCCATCGATCAATTTCCCAGGACGCGTGATGCCACAAACAGTGCCACCGATGCAGTTGCAAAAATGGCCGCGGCGAATGCAACTAGCGCCCAGGTTCGGTTGGCGTTCAACTCGTAACCAGCGCCCATATCGAGCACTAGATGGCGCAAGCCCGAAAAGAGATGCTGGAAAAAGCTATAGGTAACGCCGAGCGCAAGCAGGCGGAAAAACCAGTTGCTCGCGGTTTGCAAATTTGTTGCATCATCGCCTGCGGACACAACATATTTTTGGAAAGTGGCAAAACTATCCGCCCCTCCACCAATCGCAGACAGCCACCATAATAAAGTGATCATGCCTGCTGTCGCCAACACAAACCCAGTCGCACGATGAAAGATCGAAATCGCCATTTGGGGTGACCAACGATATATCTGGAGATGCGGCGACAAAGGCCGTTTCGTTTCTTGCCCCATAAAAAGCGTCCTCAGTTCAGCTTCGATGCGTCGCTCTTTAACCGTTTACCACCACTGTGCAAGGGGTCGGGATATGCAATTTCTGCCCCGATAAATAACGTCGCGTTAACCAATAGGCGTTAGCAATCTGGCACGTCAGCCGATGCGCTGCAAATCACTAAAGGGTCGAGGTCGAAATGTCGGACACAGCAAATTCTCTTTCCAAAGATATCCGCACGATCATCAAATTGTTTGACGATGACGGTACAATGGCCGAAAATTTGCGAGATCTCGGCACGGTGGTGGCCGACGATATCCCTGCCATCAGCATTCAATATTGGAAGTTTTGGCTCAACCTTAAGATTGACGGTGAGCTTGACAAGCCGGACTTTTTCGACGGTGAAGTCGCTAAAACTACTAAGTTGATCAAGTCCCGCTTTGGCGATTTTAAGTCGCTGGCATGGGCTGATGACTTGGAACAGAAAGTTCTAGGTGCATGCAAACTTGGCATCCCGTCTATGCTTGTACTAGCTGCGAGTGCCCGCGCAAACAGTAAATTCTATTCAATTTTGGCAGCCAAATTTGACCGGAACGATCCCGATTATGTCCGCCTAGCCGGCACCGTAGTTGCGCTGACCAATATGGATTTGGCGATCAGTTCGCAAATTTATGTCTATCATCAAGCCCACATTATGCGTGAAAAGCAGCTAGAATATTCAGGCCAGTTCGAACAGGATATCGGAAACGCCGCTTCAGCAATTTCTGAACAGACCAACATTTTGCGCCAGCAAACCAGCAACAGTTCGCAAATGGCAAACGGCATGCTTTCCAAGACATCTGAAGTCGCGGCGGCGTCCGAACAATCGGCGGTTGCAATGCGCGAAGCCGCACAAACTGCGGCAGGACTTATACGCGCCATCGAGGATGCGCGAACTGAAGTTGAAACCGCATCGGACGTCGCAAATCGTGCTGCCGCTCAAGCAACACTGGGTGTTGCTGCGACCGACACGCTTTCGGAACAGTCGCAGTCGATCGAGTCCATCCTCGGCCTGATTCGTGAAATCGCCGGCCAGACCAACCTGTTGGCGCTTAACGCCACAATCGAAGCGGCGCGCGCTGGCGATGCCGGTCGCGGGTTTGCTGTTGTCGCGCAAGAAGTCAAAAGCCTTGCCAATCAAACCGCACAAGCAACCGACGAAATTGCCCAGAAAATCTCGGCGATTCAAAACGCAACAAAGGCATCGGTTGAATCGAACGCGTCGATTCGCACAACCGTCGATGAAGTGCAGCAGTCGGCCGAACGCATTCGTCGCGCAATGGAGGACCAAGCGCAGACTGTGACGATGATTACTGCTTCGGTCGATGAAACCGCGCTTGCTGCCGATCTTATGTCGAACACAATTTCCGCAATTCGCAGCGATACAGAAAATGTGGTGTCTGAAATAACCTCGCTTGAGCAGGGCTTTAACGAGGTGAACGAAAAAATTGCATCGCTCCAGGTCAATGCCAGCCGATTTGTCGGCAACTTTAACGGCTAACGCAGTTGAATTTCTTCGGCCGCTGTGAAAAGCAGCGGCCATGACATCACAAAGCAAATTCCATATTATAGTCACCGGCGCGTCGCGCGGTATTGGCGCGGCTGTTGTCGAGGCATTCGACCCTGACACGACAGTTGTCTGTGCGCTATCGAGCAAAGATGGCAACTTGGGCGACCCGCTCGTGCCCGCTTTGCTGTGGCAACATGCAATCGACCAACTGGACGGCAAAATCGATGTCCTCATCAACAATGCCGGAATATTTGAAGACAATCCACTCGATGCAGCCGACGACGATTGGCTTGAAAGCTGGAACCGGACAATGCAGGTTAATCTGACCGCCAGTGCCGATTTATGCCGCCGC
>JBKJLZ010000193.1:0-9509 GCA_046596705.1 Sphingorhabdus sp.
CGAAGGCTGGGGATAACTTTTTAGGATCAGGGTTGTTCCGCTAGGTCGCAGTTGTTCAATTTCCTGCCGATCGGCCTCGCCGTTCGGCAAACCATTGACGAAGCGCCGCTTGCGAGCAGCCCGTAAATCCGCCTGAGCCATTGACCGAACAGCTGTCAGGACGGGCAGCGCGAGCCAGTTCGTCGAGGCTTTCGACGGCGGATGTCCAGGAACCACTGGTAGGAACTTCGATCTCACTTTTGCGAAGTTCGACGGGGATGCGGTATCGGTCGCCCTCCGGCACGGTGGCGCACACCACGATTTCATCACCTACCGGTGCGCGGCATTTCTCGTCACCAAATGCAACGAGGAACGAAATGCGCTCGGGCATTTCAGATGGAGTAGGGGCCTCATCGTCTTGAGCCACCAATGCAGAACCAAATGAAATCGCGCTAATCAAGGCAATGGTTCTTAATATTGGCACCGCGTCCTCCTGCTGCTACTGTCAGAAGCGGGAGTAGCCCGACGCGGTGAATGCGCTATGAACCTAGTTTCGCCCGCGTTGCCGTGGTCCGAGCTTGCGCGCCGTCGATGCTGCTGCGTAGGCGATCCACTCTGCCGACGCCCGCCGCCGACCGGTGTGCATCCGCCTCGTTCTCATCGGCCTTTGCCACTTCGCCGCCCGCCTCCAGCCCGTTGCTTAGCATTGCCGAGTATGTGCGCACCCTGAAACCCACTCTGATTATTCGGGTTGCGCGGGGTCAAGATTTCCGCAAGCCCGTCCGGGCGAATGATATCATCAAACGCCATTATACCGACTCCGCCTTGCTGAGGGAAATTCCCGATAGATTTGTTTCTAACAAAGCTTGCCCAAGTGCGTCGGACACAAAAGGTCCATAAAGATCAAACTTATCATGCCATGCCTGCATCGTGCCAATTTGACCGTCATTAAATACCAACTTGGGCTCTAGATTGGGATCAAAAGTCACGGACCGTTCTTCGGCAGGCAGGTTTCTTTCAGGCATCCACAGCTTGCCATTTGCAAGCACCATAGTGGTATGTTCGCGGTCAACGCTATCTAAACGGTTACAGACAATGAAGAACCAGCGATGGGCAAGATGATTTCCCGCGACATCGACAAACTCGACCGGTAGAAACTGATGCACCCCCGGTTCGATTTGCTCGACAATTTCCTTGAACCGATCTGGAACGCTCAGCATGCCGAAAGGCTGATCGACATCGGGAACGGGCTGCTTGTCCTGCCATTGGATTTTTGTAGGCACAAACTCTGTCTTGATCGGACGACCGGATGTTGTTGGATGGCGTATGATCGAAAGGCCATCATCAGGCGTCGTGTCCACCGCTTCGATCTTTTGCGGATCGCCATCCAGATTGCGGATATTGACCTTATACTCACCGACTGTCTGATAGCCCAAATAATATACCATTATGCCGCCCTCCGCAGGATCATCAAATCATCATTTATCTCTTCAAGCATGTCGGCATGAGGCCATCCATCCGCTTGAGAACACTTCTTATTGATATTGCCCTGATTCCCACCACCACAGTCGCTAACAATCGCCTAAGCGCCATTCCCTTGCAAGCGCCTAAACCCCTTGACGAATCCTGCCCGGCCCTCTAACGGCGCGGCTCATTCCACATGGGAAACGCACATACCGGTGCCGATCTTTGTCTTTAAGGCAATGCTGACGTTCTAGTTTCCCAGAGGCACAACCGGAAGGATAAATACTATGGCGGCACCTGTCGTTACTATGCAGCAATTGCTCGAGGCCGGAGCGCATTTTGGCCATCAAACTCACCGTTGGAACCCGCGTATGAAGCCGTATATCTTCGGCGCGCGTAACGGTATACATATTCTAGATTTGTCCCAGTCGGTGCCGCTTTTTGCGCGTGCGCTTGATTTTGTCGCTCAGACTGCTGCTTCGGGCGGCAAGGTCCTGTTTGTCGGCACCAAGCGGCAAGCACAGCAGCCGATTGCAGACGCGGCGCGCGCTTCGGGGCAGCATTTCGTCAACCACCGTTGGTTGGGCGGTATGCTCACCAACTGGAAGACTATTTCGAACTCGATCAAGAAGCTGAAAACGCTTGAAGAGCAGCTTTCGGGCGAAGTCACCGGCTTCACAAAGAAAGAAATCCTGCAAATGACGCGCGAGCGCGACAAGCTCGAAATGAGCCTTGGCGGCATTCGCGACATGGGCGGCATTCCCGACGTTATGTTCGTGATCGACGCGAATAAGGAAGAACTCGCGATCAAGGAAGCCAATGTTTTGGGTATTCCAGTGATTGCGATTCTCGATTCGAACGTCTCGCCTGACGGCATTGCATTCCCGGTTCCTGCCAATGATGACGCTGCGCGTGCGCTTCGGTTGTACTGCGATGCAGTTGCTACTGCGGCGAGCAAAGGCAACATGAAGGCGGCACAAGCTGCTGGTGTCGATCTTGGCGCGGCGGTCGAGCCGGTTGCCGAGCCTGCTCTGGTTGAAGAAACTGCGGTAGCAGTCGGTGCGCCTGCAATGATGGAAGAAGCCGTAGGGCCTGAAGAGGCACCTGTTGCTGACGCTGAAGTTTCTCCGGTTGAAGAAGCCGCTCCGGCCGACGTGGTTGCTGATGAAGCACCTGTTACTGAAGCTGAAGTTGCCGAAGAAGCACCCGCCGCTCAGGCGTAACCAAATTGTCGTCAGCCCCGCGTAGGTGGGGCCCCATCCCCTGCCATATGGTTGGTTGACAGGTCGGTGATGGATCCCCGCCATGCGGGGATGACGAAAAATGGGGTGGTGAACCCCAAAACATATTCGAAAGGACAAATAATGTCTGCAATTACTGCTGCTGCCGTCAAGGAACTGCGAGAGCTTTCTGGCGCTGGAATGATGGACGCGAAAAAGGCTCTGGAAGAAACCGCTGGCAATATGGAAGCCGCCGTTGATTTGCTTCGCGCTAAAGGCCTTGCGACCGCTGCCAAAAAATCGAGCCGCACCGCTGCAGAGGGCCTCGTCGGGGTCGCCGTCGACGGCACAAAGGGCACTGCTGTTGAAATCAACAGCCAGACCGATTTCGTGGCCAAGAACGAGCAATTCCAGAACTTCGTTCGTGGCGTTACCGACGTAGCACTTAGCCTCAGCGCCAACGACGCCGAGACCATCCTTGCGGCTAGCTATCCCGGCGGCGGCACCGTTCAGGAAGTGCTGACAAGCAACATCGCGACGATCGGTGAAAACCAGGTTATCCGCCGCGCCAAGTCGCTTTCGGTCAGCAATGGTCGCGTCGTATCTTATGTCCACAACGCAGCGGCGCCTGGAATGGGCGGTATCGGCGTTCTAGTGGCATTGGAAAGCGAAGCTGACGCTGCAACTCTCGACGGTCTTGGCAAACAGTTGGCGATGCACATTGCAGCAGCATTCCCGCTGTCGCTCGACGAGAGCGGCCTCGATGCTGACACGCTTGAGCGTGAACGCGGCATTGCGCGCGAAAAAGCGTCCGAAAGCGGCAAGCCAGCTGATATCGTCGAAAAGATGGTTGAGGGCTCGGTTAAGAAATTTGCTAAGGAAAACGCATTGCTTAGCCAGCTGTTCGTAATGGACGGCAAAACCGCGATTGCTGATGTTGTTGCAGCGGCCGGCAAAGAAGCTGGCAAGCCTATCGTGCTGACGGATTATGTTCGCTTTCAGCTTGGCGAAGGCATCGAAAGAGAAGTTTCCGATTTCGCCGCCGAAGTCGCAGCGGCGGTTGGCAATTAAGAAAAGGATTTTAGGGACTGTCCCAAGCGCAGCGCCGTGGACTGTCCCCAAAATCCAGGCGCGACCTACCGGGGACAGTCCACTCCGCTTTGCTGCGGGACAGTCCCGCTACCGTCCGTTTAGGCACTTGGCGATATGGCGCATGGCTCCTATAGCTGTGCGCCATTGTCGTATCCGCGATTAAGAGCGAGAGAGAAACATGAGCGCAAACGGCTATCGCCGCATCCTGCTGAAACTGTCTGGCGAAGTGTTGATGGGCGATACCGCTTTTGGTATTGATCCCGATACCGTCACGCGCGTTGCCGAAGAGGTGAAGGCGGCACAGGATACCGGGTTGCAGATTTGTCTGGTTATCGGCGGCGGCAATATCTTCCGCGGGATGGCGGGTGCCGCGAAAGGCATGGACCGCGCTCAGGCTGATTATATGGGCATGCTCGCAACGGTAATGAATGCGCTCGCGATGCAAAATGCGCTCGAGCAACTTGGCGTCCCGACGCGGGTGCAGTCGGCCATAGAGATGGACAAGGTTTGCGAACCCGTAATCCGCAGGCGTGCCGAACGCCATTTGGAAAAAGGGCGGATCGTCATTTTCGCGGCTGGCGTTGGCGAACCTTATTTTACGACTGATTCCGGTGCTGCATTGCGTGCTGCTGAAATGAAGTGTGACGCATTGTTCAAAGGAACCAGCGTGGACGGTGTTTACGATGCCGACCCGAAAAAGGTTTCAACGGCTAAGCGTTATGAAACATTGAGTTATGACCGTGTCTTGTCAGACAATCTGAAAGTTATGGATGCTAGCGCAGTTGCGCTCTGCCGCGACAACAGCATTCCAATTGTCGTTTTCTCCATCCGTGAACGGGGAAATATACTGAAAGTACTGGATGGCTCCGGCACCTGTACGCTTGTGAATAATAAGGGAAATTAAATATGGCACAATATGACAAAACCGATGTCGAACGCCGTATGAAGGGCGCGGTTGAATCACTGCGTAGTGACTTGGGTGGGCTTCGTACCGGGCGCGCCAATACAACGCTTCTCGACCCAGTGGTTGTTGAGGTTTACGGCTCGAACATGCCGCTAAACCAGGTTGCAACGGTAAGTGCACCCGAACCGCGAATGTTGTCGGTGCAGGTCTGGGACAAGTCGAACGTGACGCCTGTTGAAAAAGCGATCCGTTCGGCTGGGCTAGGCTTGAACCCGATTTCGGATGGCCAGACTCTGCGTTTGCCGATTCCCGATTTGACCGAAGAGCGGCGTAAGGAACTGGCAAAGCTAGCTGGGCAATATGCCGAAAAGGGCCGGATCGCCATCCGTAACGTCCGCCGTGACGCGATGGATAAACTGAAAATCGACGAAAACAAAAAAGACATCAGCGAAGATGACCGCAAACGGCTTGAGGCCGAAGTCCAGAAAATGACTGACGATATGATCAAGGCTGCGGACGAAGCGGCTACGAACAAGGAAAAGGAAATTCTGAGCCAGTGAACGCGGCTGCGGCCCCTGTTGCGACCGGAGTTGAAGCGGGCACCGGCAAAATGCCGCGCCATGTTGCCATCATCATGGACGGTAATGGTCGATGGGCTAAGAAACGAATGTTGCCGCGAGCCGTTGGGCATAAAAAGGGCGTCGAGACCGTCCGCAATATCGTCCGTGCTGCGGGAGATTTCGGGCTTGAAGCATTAAGCCTCTACGCGTTTTCCAGCGAGAACTGGAAACGGCCGGAGGACGAGATCAGCGACTTGATGGGGCTGCTGCGTGCGTTCATTAAATCCGATATCGACGAGTTTACCCAAAACGATGTCCGATTGAAAGTTATCGGCAATTACAAGGCGTTTGCCCCTGATATTGTCGATATGATTGAAGACGCGCTGGCCCGAACTGCTCATAACAGCCGTACCACGCTCGCAGTCGCGCTCAACTACGGTTCGCAGGACGAAATGGTTCGCGCCGCGCAAGCCGCCGCAGAGCAGGGACCGATCACGCCAGCATCCATCGAAGCCAATCTTGACACCGCCGACATGCCGCCACTCGATCTGCTGATCCGCACATCGGGCGAGCAACGGCTGTCGAACTTCATGCTATGGCAGGCAGCCTATGCCGAATTCTGGTTTACCGAAACGCTGTGGCCCGATTTCACCAAAGAAGAATTTGGCCGCGCACTCGATGAGTTTGCGGGCCGCGAAAGGCGTTTTGGCGGGCGATGATTGAACAGGCTACGTCAATGAAGCCGAGGTCTGATCTCGGTATCCGCACCATTTCCGGTGTTATCATGATGAGCGTTGCCATCGCCGCGATCTGGCTTGGTGGATTTGCTTTCATGGCGCTCGTGATTTTTGTGGGCGTTGCGGTGTATTGGGAGTTTTCCAAACTCGCTCTCGGTTTCGTAAAAAGCATCAATAGCCGTATATTGTGGCTTCTCGGTGGGTTGATCTACATAGGTCTTGCTTGTTTTACACTGCTGATATTCAGCGCCCCGTTTTTCGGAATGACGCCTGCGATAATGTTGATCGCTGGAGTAATCGGAACTGATGTCGGCGCGTATTTTGCCGGACGCACCATCGGTGGCCCCAAGATTGCACCACAAATCAGCCCGTCCAAAACGTGGTCCGGACTAATCGGCGGAATGGTCGGCGCTGGATTGTTGATGATTGCCGTACAAGCCATCATTTATTGGGGCAGAGTCGATGCCCGGGACCATAGTGACATTTATCTAGCCTATAGCTGGAAGACGCTTGCGATCACAGGTTTGGCGCTTGCCATAGTTGCGCAAGTAGGTGACTTTTTCGAAAGTTGGATGAAACGGCGCGCCGGCGTGAAAGATTCAGGACGACTAATTCCCGGTCATGGCGGTTTATTTGATAGGACCGACGGACTGATCGCGGTTGCATTTGTTGCTGGCCTGATTGTCGTTTTTCAAATGTGGGTTGGAAGTTTGCCAACATGACTCGTTCCATCTCCATCTTCGGCGCAACAGGGTCGGTGGGCCTGTCCACACTAGACCTGGTCCGACAGCACCGTGAGGATTACCGGGTTGTTACGCTGACAGCTAATGGGCATGCAGCCGAACTGGCAGCGTTGGCGCGTGAATTTGACGCCGAATTGGCGGTTGTCGCCGAGGAAGCTGCCCTTCCGGCGCTGAAAGCTGCGCTGGCTGGCACGCGGACAGAGGTTGCTGCGGGGGCCGATGCTCTCGTGGAAGCGGCGAAGCGCGAAGTAGACTGGACTATGGCCGCCATCGTTGGCTGTGCAGGACTGGCTTCTACCATGGCCGCAATCGAGGCAGGTAGAACCGTAGCACTCGCCAATAAGGAAGCGTTGGTGTCGGCAGGGGCACTCATGATGGCGGCGGTCCAGCGCTCAGGCGCGACTTTGTTGCCCGTCGACAGCGAGCATAACGCCATTTTCCAGTGCCTTGTCGGCGGTCGCATCGAGCAGGTGCGTAAGATTACGCTGACTGCAAGCGGCGGGCCGTTCCGCAACCACTCGGTCGACCAGATGCGCTCAGTTACGCCCGAACAAGCGGTGGCACATCCGAATTGGGATATGGGCGCAAAAATCAGCGTCGATTCAGCAACGATGATGAACAAGGGCCTTGAACTGATCGAGGCATATCATTTGTTCCCAGTCGGGCTCGATAAGATCGACATCCTGGTTCATCCGCAGTCAGTGATCCATTCGATGGTCGAATTTGCCGATTGCTCGACACTTGCCCAGCTTGGTTCGCCCGACATGCGGATACCTATTGCAAGTGCGCTTGCATGGCCCGAACGGATTGCGACCAATTGCCAACCGCTTGATCTGGCAACGATCGGTCAACTGACATTTGAGGCACCCGACGATGTCCGTTTCCCTGCGTTGCGGCTTGCACGTTCGGCCATTCAGGAAGGCGGCGGGAAACCTGCTATTCTCAACGCCGCCAACGAAGTGGCTGTTGCCGCCTTTCTCGCCCGAAAAATCGGCTTTCTCGATATCGCCGAGGTGGTAGAAGCGACGCTTGACGAATATGCGGGCAACGCTCCAATAAGCTCGCTTGAAGGATTGTTCAGCATAGATGCAGGCGCGCGAAGCTACGCGCAGCACAAGATAGAGAAAGTCGCAAATGGTCGCTGAAACCCCGAATATTTTCATCACTGTACTGGCGTTCCTGACGCTGATTGGCACGCTTGTCGTGGTTCACGAACTCGGCCATTATTTTGTCGGGCGCTGGTTCGGGGTAAAGGCTGAAAAATTCTCCATCGGTTTCGGTCCGCAGCTGTTCGGCTGGACAGACAAACGCGGCACACTCTGGCGCGTGGCGGCTCTCCCGCTAGGCGGTTATGTCCAGTTCGCTGGCGATATGAACCCATCTAGCCAGGCCGATGTAAGCTGGCACAATTTGCCCGAGGCCGAGCGCAACCAGACGTTTCAGTCGAAGACGCTGTGGCAGCGCGCGCTGATCGTTTTTGCCGGACCAGCGGTGAATTTCATTCTGGCGATACTGATTGCAATGGGTTTCCTGCTGGCTTTTGGAACTGCAGTTACCCCGCCGGTTGCAGCCGGCATCGAGGCAGGTAGTCCAGCCGCGAAAATGGATTTGCGCACTGGAGACCGGATTCTCTCGATCAACGGTCGGGTGGTCGACACTTTTGACGATCTGGCAAATGAGGTTGTGCTGATTCCGGGTGAAAAGATTGTCTTGCAAGTGGAACGCGCGGGTGAAACGCTTACCAAGACGTCAACGACCGCGACCGTCGAGGAAACTGATCGGTTCGGCAATGAGTACCGCATCGGGCGGATCGGGATTGAACGCTTACCAGCCGAATATCGCCCCGTCGGCATAATGGAAGCGCCGTTCGCGGCTGTTGAGCGCACCGGCGACATATTACGTCAACAAATTATCGGCTTAAGCCAGATTATTTCGGGTCGTCGTTCGATAACCGAACTGGGCGGCCCATTAAAAATTGCCAAGGTTTCGGGCGAGGCGATGAGTATGGGCATATTGACGTTCATAAGCCTCGCAGCGCTCATCTCGATTAACTTGGGGTTCATCAACCTGCTGCCAATTCCGATGCTCGATGGCGGTCATCTCCTGCTTTACGGTATCGAGGCGGTCCGGAGGCGACCGGCGACACCAAAGGTGCAGGAATGGGCGTTCAGAGCGGGGTTCGCGATGCTATTAGGGTTCATGGTGATGGTTACATTCAACGATCTGGCATCATTCGGCCTGTTCGGGTCATAACGCAGCTATTGCGCACTTGATTGCAAGCGCAGCATCGGGCAGGGACGCAATCACATTTTCAAGGGCCGAGCGGCCGTACGACCGGTGGGGGCCGGACATCAGATCGGATGACAATGAATAGTAAGAACTTTGGCATATATTTGATGGCTTCAACTGCATTGGGTGTGATCGGCAGCTTGGCTGTTGCAGCGCCTGCGATGGCGCAATCAGCGACGGCAACTGTCGCGGCTCCTGAAGCCGCCCCGCCGCCCGCCGTGGCGCCCGTCCAAGGCGAGCAAATCCAGTCGATTACCGTAGTCGGCACGCAGCGTCTCGAAGCTGATACTGTCCGGTCCTACATTCGCCTTCGTACTGGACAGGCATGGACTCAAGTCAGCGCCGAT
Organism: Sphingorhabdus sp.; assembly: GCA_046596705.1. Classification (GTDB taxonomy): domain Bacteria; phylum Pseudomonadota; class Alphaproteobacteria; order Sphingomonadales; family Sphingomonadaceae; genus Sphingorhabdus_B. The sequence continues at coordinate 9,336 of JBKJLZ010000193.1, forward strand.
CAGGCGTTGAAAGACCTTTATGCAACCGAACTTTTCGCTGACGTGTCGATCCGCAACAATGCAGGCGCGGTGGTTATCGAGATTAAGGAAAATCCGGTGGTCAACCGGATCATCCTTGAAGGCAACAAGCGCCTGAAAAACGACAAGATCGAACCGGAAATCAAGCTTGCACCG
>JBKJLZ010000230.1:0-3331 GCA_046596705.1 Sphingorhabdus sp.
CCGGTCACTAATTGCGATATCGACGCGCTTACAGGCCGCAGCCATTTCCATCGCCGGCACGTGATAACGGGTTCGTGTTGCCAGTACGCTCCATCGTTTGTTTTCCCGCTGAATATCGAAAATGCATATGTCTGGTGAGCAGTTTGCTCCTCGCCAGTCCTCTATTGCGACTGGATCGCTGTCAGACCCCGCATTTTCGAGCAACATATCACGGACATAATCGCCCGCCCCGCTGCGCAGCAGTGCGATTTCGCCAGAGCTTCTTACTAACGCCCCATGCTTGCCGTCCCCCGTTACCAGCAAATCGGGACGTGGTGCAGCAATCATAGCAACTAGCCCGACAGAAAAAGGCAATAATCCCAAAAGGCGCAAGCGTGAGCGCAACAGACCGCCCATCAGTGCGCCGGAAATTATTGCGGCAAAAGCCCAGTTGGGCATTGAAGGCAGCATCGATACCGCGCCGGGTAGGCTGCTGACTTTGTGCGCTATAGCCAGGATTAACAAAACACCCTGCCCCGCCATCCACCAAAAGGGTCCGCCAAGTCCGACCACGTCAAAAAGCAAGGCGATGGCCTCAAGCGGCATAATGAAAAAAGTGGTAAGAGGGATCGCGAAAACATTGGCGGCAGCACCGTACAACCCTGTTTTGTGGAAGTGATATAAGGCAATCGGTGCCAATATCAGCTCTATGGCAATCCCTGTGATGATCAATGACCAAACCCCGCGCAGCAATCGAAAGACCAGCGCCTCCTCACGTCGCTCGGTCAGGCGCTTCATCCACGGCAGATCATGCAGAACGACGATAGTTGCAACAGCGGCAAAGCTTAGCTGAAAACTTGGCCCTGCCATCGCTTCTGGCCAAAAAAGCAAAACAACCGTGGCGCCAAAAGCCACCAGCCTTAAGGTAAGTGCGTCGCGCCCAAGCGCCAGCGCTGCCAATACTAGCAACGCGGCGATGCACGACCTTACAGTGGGCACCTCAGCACCTGCTAATAAAGTATACGCAACCGCTGCCAAGGCCGCGACCGAAGCTGCTATCAACGGCACCGCAACGCGCAAAGCCAGAAACGGAAAAAGCGCCAGCGTCCGGCTAACCAGCAAAAAAACAAATCCGACAACTGCGGTAACATGTAAGCCGCTGATCGACAGCAAATGTGCCAACCCGCTATCACGCATGGCTTGCGCGTCGGCTTCTGATATGTGCCCCTGATCGCCAGTCACAAGCGCCGCACCGATTGCTCCACTTCCGGTCGGCATATTTTCCATGATGTGTCCGGTTAGCCGGACCCGGCTATCGCCAAAAAGCGGGGTATAAAGCGAAGGGCGGTGCAACGTGATGTCACCCAATGCAGAGCCCGTTGCGCCAATACCTTGAAACCAGGCACGCCGTGCGAAATCATATCCGCCGGGCAACGCCGGTCCGGCGGGCGGCATTAATCGCGCTCGCAATTGAATTATGGCACCCGGTTTGAATGTCGATCGATACTGATCTGTTGTCAGATTGACCCGGACTATTGGCGGTAAGTCACCGTGAGCTCCTGTTTCCAGCTGAAGCCTAACGACCTCTCGCGCCGACAGCGTCTCAACTTTGTCGATCCGTGCGTAAAACTCGCCAATCCAGATGTTTGGCAACACTGGAGCAGCAACAAATGCGGATTTCAGCGCAATGGCAGCAAACCCCACAAGCAATGTTATGCCAATGCCTTTCGCTACTGCTGAAAGACGGTATTGCTTGCCGAGCAATCTTCCCGACAACCAGGTCGCAAGACAAAGCATGGCGGTGACGGCCGCAACATCGTCGCCAAAATACTGCCAAAGTGCAATGCCGAGACCCATTCCGACAGGAATCCATAACGGCAGATGGTCCTTTTCGACATCGAGCCATCGCTCCAGACGATATAGCCAGCTAGAAAGATATCGTCGCGACGCCGATTTCACGCACCAAGGCCCTGAAAATACGTGTTTCTCCGGAAAATGAGCATGTTTCAGAAAGTGCCCAATATCTTGCTTTGTTGCAATGATTGTTTGCCTTGACGATTGCTGCTTTTGCCAGCATTGGCGGTTACAAATAACGCTCGTTTTGTCCCCGGGACGTCGTGCATTCGAGACCCTCCAGCCATATGGCTTTGGCTCTCGCTGTGAAAAGTATAACCCGCCCTGTTAGGGGGCCGTGCCGACTATTCGGTGCGACAAGTGATGGAGCATCCTTATGGCCAATGGCAACGCAACGCTAACTATCGGCAATGAAACGTACGACTTGCCGGTAATGACGGGGTCCGTTGGCCCCGACGTTATCGATATTCGCAAGCTATACAGCTCTTCTGACCATTTTACCTTCGATCCCGGATTTACATCGACAGCAAGCTGTGAGTCAGCAATTTCCTTCATAGATGGCGATGAGGGCGTCCTACTGCATCGCGGTTACTCGATTGAGCAGCTCTCGGAAGAATCCAGCTTTATGGAGGTATCGTACCTCCTTCTAAACGGCGAGTTGCCGTCAAAAATGCAGCTTGATGAGTTCACCTACACGATCTCACGCCACACCATGCTTCATGAGCAACTTTCGACATTTTACCGTGGATTCCGCCGAGATGCACATCCGATGGCAATCATGTGCGGTGTGGTCGGCGCTTTGAGCGCGTTCTATCATGACTCAACCGATATAAGCGATCCTAAGCACCGCGTAATTTCCAGCCACCGACTCATTGCCAAAATGCCGACAATCGCGGCGATGGCGTATAAATATTCCGTCGGACAGCCGTTCGTTTATCCCGATAACAGCTTGTCCTACACAGGCAATTTCCTTCGGATGATGTTCGGCGTCCCGGCTGAAGAATATGTTGTCAATCCAGTCGTGGAGAAAGCGCTGGACCGAATTTTCATCCTTCATGCCGACCATGAACAAAACGCCTCGACATCTACCGTTCGCCTTGCCGGTTCATCGGGCGCAAATCCGTTTGCCTGTGTTGCGGCGGGTATCGCCTGTCTATGGGGTCCGGCGCATGGCGGCGCCAACGAAGCCGCGCTTAACATGCTACGCGAAATCGGTACCCCCGACAAAATCCCGCATTATATTGAGCGTGCGAAGGACAAAAACGACCCGTTCCGCCTCATGGGTTTTGGCCACCGAGTTTACAAAAACTATGATCCCCGCGCGACGGTAATGCAAAAAACGGTTCGTGAAGTATTGGCGGAGTTAAAGGTTAAGGATCCGATCTTTGACGTCGCGCTGCAACTGGAAGAAATGGCGCTCAACGATCCGTATTTCATCGATAAAAAGTTGTTTCCTAATGTCGATTTCTATTCAGGCATCATCCTGTCAGCGATTGGG
>JBKJLZ010000250.1:0-8730 GCA_046596705.1 Sphingorhabdus sp.
GTAGAAAAGGCCGGGGTGATCCGCAGCAAATACCGTTATCAGCGTGGCCCCCCGTTCTGGGTAATAGCAAGCATCGATGGCCAGCTCGGTGTCTCCGCTTGCGATTAGATGCCGCGCGTTGCGTTCGATAATGTCATCGGGCTCGGCGATCCAATATGCACTTGGCAACCGGCTGGCCAACCTCGCAAATTCAGCTGCAGGTAAGCCAAGCTTTTGTTCGAGATCAGCTTTTTTAGTGATAATCCTATCTTCACGGCCCCGTTGTTTATGTCCAAGCCGAAGTACCTCTTCGGTCGCCTCGAACAGGTCGGAAAGCAATTGCCGCTTCCAACTATTCCATACACCAGGTCCGACCGCTCGAATATCAACGACGGTGAGCACTAGCAACAAACGAAGTCGCTCTGGCGATTGCACCGCTTGAGCGAAATCGAGAATAGTTTTGAAATCAGCCAAATCGCGTTTGAACGCCGTCGCCGACATGATGAGGTGATAACGGACAAGCCATGCCACCGTTTCTGTTTCGGCTTCGCTCAAACCGAGCCTCGGACACAAATTCATTGCTACTTCGGCACCCAATTTGCTGTGATCGCCGCCCCGCCCTTTGGCGATATCGTGCAGCAAAGTCGCCACAAACAGCACACGGCGACTCACGATTTTGCGCATGATCGCGGTCGAAAGAGGATGGTCAGCCTTTAGCTCGCCGCGCTCGATGTCGGCAAGTAACCCGATAGCGCGGATCGAATGTTCATCTACAGTATAATGATGATACATATCGAACTGCATCTGAGCTACAACGCGGCGAAAATCAGGAACAAAACGACCAAAAACGGTGGACTCACTCATCCACCGCAGCACTGTTTCAGGATCACGCGGGCTGGTGAGAACATCCATAAACATTGCGTTTGCTTTCGGGTCGCGCTGGATATTTCGATTGATCAACCGGGCGTCTCGTTGCGCAGCGCGCATCGCCAACGGATGGATTTCAAGCTCAAACTTGTCGGCTAACTGGAATATTTCGATTAGCCGCAATGGGTCTTCGGCAAAGAAATTGTCGTTCGGAAGTGCCAGTCTCCCGCGTTCGAGCTGGAACCCGTTCAGCTTGCGCGGCCGTCTGTTCAGCATCTGCATGAACCGACGACCTTTCTGACCAAGCGCTTCATCAAGATGCGCCAGAAATAGGCCGGTGACATCACCAACGGTTTTTGCGTTCAGGAAATAATAATGCATGAACCGCTCGACGGGCGAACGCCCCGGACGTGCTGAAAATTGCATACGTTCCGCGATATCGCTTTGCAGGTCGAAGGTTAGCCGATCTTCGGCCCTGCCGGTAATGTCATGCATATGGCAGCGCACCGCCCAAAGGAAGTTTTCAGCACGACGGAACCGGCGGTATTCCGACGAAGTCAGCAATCCGACGTCGACCAGGTCGGCTGGCGACCGAACTCGGTGAATATATTTGCCGATCCAGTAAAGCGTGTGAAGATCACGCAGGCCGCCTTTGCCATCTTTGACGTTGGGCTCGACAACATAGCGACTGTCGCCCATGCGCTTGTGCCTATCCTCGCGCTCGATCATTTTCAGTCGGACAAACTCGGGCGCGGTTTTGCCGACGACTTCCACCCAGAAACGGCTGGCGGCTTCCTCATAAACGTCGCGATCGCCCCATATAAAACGGCTTTCAAGTAACGCGGTCCGGATCGTCAAATCGCCCTGCGCCATTTTCACTGTTTCATCAAGCGAGCGGCTGGATTGGCCGATTTTCAGCCCCAAGTCCCATAATATATAAAGCATGGCCTCGACGACCTGCTCGGTCCACGCTGTCCGTTTGTAGGGTGTCACGAACGCAATATCGACGTCGCTATGCGGTGCCATCTCGCCGCGACCATAGCCACCAACTGCGAGAATCGCGATCCGCTCCGACGATGACCGGTTGCCAACTGGATAGAGTTGTTTGGTGACGTGATCGAAAATTAGTCGAACGATCTGGTCGATAAGGAACGCTTGCTCTGCGGCAGCGCGATACCCTTGTGACGGGTTCTGTATCAACCGTGCTGCAATCTCGGCGCGACCTCTAGCCAATGCAATTTGCAGTTGCTCGACAATTTGACCACGTTGGTTCGCTGAACTGCTTTGGCCCGAAATGCGATCAAGCGTTTCAGCTAGTACTTTGCGGTCGATGATCTCGCGCTGGTTTACGATGCTGTCTGCCGATGCCATAAACTACTGTTACGCTTGCTCGGCCTTTATGTCAGCCTCCAGCTGCAACCTTTTCATTATATTCGCGCCGTAACGTCACACGGTCGATCTTTTGCGTGCCGAGCCTCGGCAGAGGTTCGTTCGACTGCCAATAATGCACGGGTATCTTGAATGATGCTAGACGTTTTGCCAGAAAAGCTCTCAGATCGTCTGCAGACAACACTGCGCCGTTCTTGGCAAAATATACTACGCCCGGCACCTCTCCGTATTTTTCATCGTTGATTCCGAACACCGACAGTTCGACGATGTCGTCATGCTCGTAAATTGCAGCTTCGACTTCGGGGCAACTGATATTCTCCCCGCCGCGAATGATGATATCTTTCTTGCGATCCACGATGAACAAATATCCATCCGCATCAACATAACCGATATCGCCTGTGCGGAAATAACCGTCGTCAGTAAAGGCAGCGCTGGTTGCCTCTTCATTTTCCCAATAGCTGTTGAAGTTGGCAATCGTTCGCAGGCATACCTCGCCCCGCTCTCCTTGCGGCATGTGGTTACCGTCGTCATCCAATATGCCGAGATCGACCAGCGGCTTGGTTGCAGGTCCAGTGCTATTTGGCTTGGCAAGGTAATTTTCGGTAAAATTGCCGCAGCCGACAGCATTGGTTTCGGTGAGGCCATAGCCAAGCAACGGATAGCCCCAATTCATTTCCTTGCGAATTTTCTTCACATGATCGACCGGGCGCGGAGCGCCGCCTGCAGCAAAGGCAGTGCACGTCGTCAGGTCATATTTGTGGCGGGCAGGGTGCGTTGCGAGTTCGATGCTCATCAATGGCACACCGACAAAATAGGTGATTTTTTCAGCCTCGATCAGACGCATGGCGTCTTCAGCATCCCATTTGGGCATTAGCACCAGCTTGCGACCAATGGCGAAGCTTTGAAGCATTACCGGCACTGACGCGGTCACGTGGAACAACGGTACGTTGAGCAATGTGGCCGGTTGCAGTGTTGGGGCATTACCTTGTGCGGTCAAGAGATCGAAAAATACCAGCGTCTGGCCGAGATAGCTCATTGTGCCTTGCACAACAGCGCGGTGATCGGACAATGCGCCTTTTGACTGGCCGGTTGACCCCGACGTATACAAAATCGTTGCATTATCGAGCGGATTTAAAGCGGGCAACGGCGTATGTGCACCCCCGCCCTGTGAGATCAACGCAGCCAATCCGTCTAACGGCCCGCAATCGTGGTCAATCGCCAAAATCTGTGCATCGCCCAGATCTTCGCCCTCAAGCCGCGCCGCACGTTGCGCGTCGGCGAGCACATAGCGGCACTTGACCATGCGGATGCCCTCGGCGAGTTCGCCGCCCTGCCACCAACCGTTAAGCAAGGTCGCCACCCCGCCTGCCATGATGATCGCCATGTAGGCGATGATCCAGTTGGCAGAGTTGCGCGCAGCAATACCGACGCGGTCGCCTTTTTCCAGGCCCCGTCCTTCGACCAGACCACCCGCCAGTTCACGTGCCGCAGCGTAACACTGAGCAAAGGTCCACCGACATTCTCCATCGACAAGAAACTCCTTGTCGGCATTAAGCGAACTAAAATATGCGAAATAGTCTGCGAGATTGGCTGGAGATTTTGCAATCATCGCCATTTGAACGCCGAATTTCTCAGCATAGGTAATGGCAAGCGGGCCGTCTTTCTCCATCAAACGCGCAGTTGTCGCGTCAATCGCGAGGTCCAATTCGGACGGCATGGTGATTCTCTCCTTATCTCTTTGTTCACCTTCTATTTGGCTCTATAGGAATGTCAAAATTTCCAGAGGGGTTGTTGAATTGTTTGAGTTACTGGCCACTGTTTCCACTTACACACAGTTCATCGATCTGGGCTTGAGCCCTGTCGCGCTCGATTTGGGCTTCTTTCAGATACGCTGGTATTCACTCAGCTATCTTGTGATGATCCTTTTGGGATATTGGTATTTGACCAAGCTGATCAAGCGTCCCGGCTCCCCTATGTCGCAGGCCCACGCTGAAGATTTAATCCTGTATATTACGCTGGGTGTTATTCTTGGCGGACGGATAGGCTACATCGCATTCTATCAGCCATCTATAGTCAACAACCCGCTAGACATTTTCAAAGTTTGGCAAGGCGGTATGTCATTGCATGGCGGGGCTATCGGAACGCTGTTTGCACTTTGGCTATTCACCAGACGCAACAAACTGTCTTACTTGCGGGTTTGCGACTATATTGCTTGCTGCGTTCCTTTCGGTACATTTCTTGTCCGTCTGGCAAATTTTGTTAACGGCGAACTGTGGGGCAAAGCTACTGAAGTCCCATGGGCGATAGTTTTTCCCGATGGCGGTCCCGTCGCACGTCATCCCAGCCAGCTTTATGAAGCCGGGCTGGAAGGCTTGTTAATGGCGGCGATCCTTTGGCCGATGTTCTGGAAAACCGATGCGCGATATAAGCCGGGGCTGTTGTTCGGCACGGCCGCGCTTATTTACGGTTTTGCTCGGTTCTCGGTCGAATTCGTCCGCGAACCAGATGCCCAGTTGCTTTGGCTTGCTGAACAAAGCGGATTGAGCATGGGGCAGTGGTTGACCATCCCGTTCATCATTCTCGGCTTTTACCTCGTCCTCACCGCCAACAGTCGACGCCAACGCGTTGAACCGATAGCAGGAAGTGAAAGTGTCGCCTGAACCGAACCAGCTTGCGCTGCGCCTTGCAAAGCAGATCGAGGGTTCGGGCTCGATTAGCGTCGCTGAATATATGCGGGCGGCCAATGCTGAATATTACAGCAAGTCAGATCCACTGGGCGTCGACGGCGATTTCATAACAGCTCCTGAGATTAGCCAGATGTTCGGAGAGATGGTTGGCATGTGGCTGACCGACATATGGTTGCGGCAAAACAGTCCGGCCAATTGTCATTATGTCGAACTCGGCCCGGGGCGCGGCACTTTGGCGAGCGATGCATTGCGGACATTGAAGCGGTTCGATTTCGAACCGACAGTGCACTTTGTCGAGACCAGCGAACTATTGCGGGCGAAGCAGGTGCAGGCGGTGCCGGAAGCAAATTTTTGTCAGTCGATCGATGAGATACCAGATAATGGCCCCTTGCTCATCGTTGCAAATGAATTTTTCGACGCGCTGGCGGTTAGGCAGCTTATATCAACTCATTCTGGATGGCGCGAGCGGGTTGTGGGGCGCGACCGGGGAACCAAATTTATCGCTATGCCGGGGTCGCAGGCGATGGATGCGGCAATTCCTCCTGCCTATCGCAATTCTGGGGTCGGCAGCATTTACGAAACCTCACCCGACACCACCAAATTCGTATATGAACTTGCGGCTCGGATCGAAAAGCAGGGGGGCGTGTTTCTAATAATCGATTATGGCTATGCGCAACCGGGGTTGGGCAGCACGTTGCAAGCGGTCAAAAATCATCAGTATGCCGATCCGTTCGATGATCCGGGCAATCATGATCTGACCGCTCATGTAAACTTTTTTGAAATTGCCAATCTGGCTCGGACGCTCGACTTGCGGGTGAACGGTCCGGTCGATCAGGGTGTATGGTTGGAGGCACTCGGGCTTGAACAGCGCGCGGCGACGATTGCTGATGCTTCGCCGGATCGCGCAGGCGAGATATTCGAGGCGCACGACCGTTTGGTTGGTGATGACGCGATGGGATCGCTGTTCAAGGTACTGGCGATTCGCGCGCCCAGTTGGCCCGAGCCGGAAGGTTTTACGACGCGGCGAAAAGACTTAGGCGACGAAGATCATATCTTTAGTTGACCCAGGCGGCAACCTCGGCTGCCACATTGTTAGCCGCCAAATTTAGTGCGGCTCCAGCGGGGGCTGCTTCGACACTTACTACAGGCGAGCGTGCTTCGAATCGCTTTTTCTCGACAACCTGTCCGCGCACAAGCTTTACCGCGTCGTAGACTACCAATGCTTCCATAGAACTGGCATCTATGCCAAATTCCATCAGGCTTCCTGTCAAGAACTGCTGTGCTTTGCCGCCGGCATCTACCTCGTTCAACACCAATCGGCCGGTTTTGGCCGATACCGTTTCCATCAACAACATTTGCATCATTCGCGCAGGCTTGTCGGCCCACACTGCGTCTTTCAGATAAGCAATGCTGCTATTGTCGACCTGCACCGGCACGCGGTTCGTATTTATTTTCTGTGGTACTTCAGGCTGCAAAATTATGAGCGCATCGCTAGTTGCGCCGCTTTGCACCGCACCGCCTTGAACGCTGTTTGTAGCGGTCAGCACCAGCAATGATGGCGGAGCTTTTGCGCCAAAACTAACACAGGCTGCAAGGCTGCCTGATAGTGCGGCGATTAATAGCGCCGAACAAAGTGGCTTACAACGTATCACGGTCATTTCTGGTTTCCGCCTTTCGATTTATAGTCGGGCAACGCAGGCGCTCCGGCCAACCCGCCAAGTCCCTGCTGGTCAAGCCGTTCGGTCACCGACTTTAAAGACCCCGCTAGCTCGCGCATATCTCGGGCTAGTTGATTGACCTCTGGCAGAGTCTGAGTGGTTAGTGTTTCGATCGCCGGATTGGCATTATTCATGGTCGTTTCAAGTGCAGACAGGCTTCGGTTTGCTGCTCCAAGCGTTTTGCGAAGCTCGGCGATCATCGGCCGTCCGTCGCTGTCCAGCAGCTTGCTGGTCGAACCGGCGACAGCAGCAATCTGATCCGCTGCATCACCAGTCTTTTTAAGCGTTACACGGGCTTCTGCAATTGCGTCCTCCAGCCCCGTGCCTTGTGACGCCAGTTGTCCGGAGATGCTTTCGACATTGTCGAGAATCTGCTCAATCGACGCCTCATTTTTGTCGGACAGTATATTGGTCAAACGTTCGGTCAAAGTCGAAAGCCGTTCGAGCAATAATGGCGCGTTGTTCAGCAATTCACCAAGCGCGCCTGGCTTAGTCGGGATAACCGGAACGCCTGCCGGACATGCCGAGCGAGGGTTGTCTTCGGGGCAAGCCAGCGGCGGTGCGCCTTTGACGGCGCCATCGAGCTGAATTTCGGAAACACCAGTAAAGCCAACGCCGTTAATGGTTGCAACTGTCCCGAGCAAAATCGGCACCTTCTTGTCGATTTTTATGCGGACACGAACGAATTCTGGATCCGGGTCCCACAACTCTACACTTTCGATTTGTCCGACTGGAACGCCGGAAAACGAGACCCCAGACCCCTTTGCAAGACCGTTAACCGATTGCTGGAAGAATATATCATATTCCTTCTTATCGCCGTCGCTTGCACGCGATAGCCAGACGACAAAGGCCGCGAGCAATGCCAGGAGCAACAACGTAACCGCCCCGACGATGACATGATTGGATTTGGTTTCCATGGCCGTCCTTTATGCCCCCGATCTCGATAGCTTGTCCACGGCCTAATTTGCCATTTCTTGTTTGGCTTTCGCGTGTCCGCGACGTGCGGTGCGGCCGCGCGGACCGCTGAAATATTCCTTTATCCACGGATGATCGGTAGCCAGCAAATCATCGATTGGGCCAACGGCAATCACCTTGTGGTCGGCGAGCACCGCAACGCGGTCGCAAATTGCATATAATGTATCCAGATCATGGGTGATCAGGAATACAGTCAAGCCTAAAGTCTCTTTCAACTCGCGAGTCAGGTTATCGAAATTGGCAGCACCGATCGGATCGAGCCCCGCAGTTGGCTCATCAAGAAAGAGCAATTCCGGATCCATCGCAAGGGCGCGAGCAAGCCCCGCACGTTTCCTCATGCCCCCTGACAGCTCAGATGGGTATTTGAGCGCGGCATCGGCCGACAATCCGCTTAGATGGATTTTGTAACGGGCGATCTCATCGATCATCTCTCTGCTGAATTCAGGATAAAATTCACGTAACGGAACTTGGACATTTTCAGCTACGGTCAGCGTTGAAAATAATGCGCCACCTTGAAACAAGACCCCCCACCGTCGACGGACATCGGTGGCTTCGTCTTCTTCCTTGCCGATCATGCCTTCGTCGAAGACCTTGATTTCGCCGGCTTGCGGTTGCTGCAGCCCGATGATGGAACGCATTAGAACCGACTTGCCGGTGCCCGATCCGCCAACCACACCCAATATTTCACCGCGCCGAACGTCTAGGTTAAGATCGTCATGAATGACTTGATCGCCAAAACTGTTCATCAGGCCGCGAACGCTAATGATGGTGTCGTTTGGCATATTCAGTCCCAGCCGATATTGCTGAAAAACACCGCAAAGAATGCATCAAGCACTATGACGAGAAAAATCGCCTGAACGACAGCCGCAGTAGTCTTCAGTCCTACCTGCTCGGAATTCCCCTCTACTTGCATTCCCTGAAAGCAGCCCGCCATCGCAATGATCGCTCCGAACACGGGGGCTTTGATGAGTCCGATGTACAGATCGGTGATTGGTGTAACTTCGCGCAACCTTAGGATAAAGGTGGCAGGCGGTATGTCGAGAACGATCCAGCACAATAGTCCGCCGCCGATAAGCGACATCAGCGAAGCGTACATGCCCAATAATGGCATCATG